>JBGTFN010000209.1:0-7980 GCA_041747275.1 Gemmatimonadaceae bacterium
AGAGGCGCGATGAACGGATCACACCCGCCCGTTCGAGCGAGTCTGCCGCAGCGCGCAGCGAGGCGCCGTTGGGCACGACCACGCGCACCGGATCGCCAGCGGGCGAGCCTCCGCACGCGCCCACACTGGCCACAACACCCGTGAGCAGGAGCGCTGAGAGCACGGCGCTCACCGTGATCAGCCGTCGCAGACGGGCGCCGATGGTTTGCGCGCGTGAGCTTGAGCGTGGGGAGGACCTGCGACGACGTCGGGACATCAGGACTCAGTCTCCGCTTCTGCAGCAGCGACAGTCGCGACGGGCGTCACCAACTCGCCCAGCTGTACACCGCCTCTGTCGGCCTGCAGTACCTGCTCGAGCAGAATCGCTGCGGCGAGGGCATCGACATCGCCTTTACGTCCGCGAGTGCTTCCGCCTTGCTCGCGCACGCTGCGCAGCGCTGCAGCGGTTGTGAATCGTTCGTCCACCAGTCGAATGGGACGCGTGGTGCGCGTGGCCATGCGTGCCGCCACGTCGCGAACCTCGCGCGAGCGATCCGTCTCGAGTCCTTCGCCGTTGATCGGCAGTCCAAAGACGATCGCCTCGACGTTCAGCGCGTCGGCCTGGCGCAAAAGCTCCGCGATGGGCGGTCGCTTGCCAGCTCGGCGCGTGACCACGCCCGCCGGCGCGGCCAACAACCCGAGCTCGTCACTTACGGCGAGTCCGATACGACGGTCCCCCCAATCGATGGCCAACGTGCGGCAGGGCATCGAGGAAATCTACACGATCAGGGCTCGTGCATGCGCTCGAAGAACTCCTGGTTCGTCTCGGTGCGCTCCATGCGCTTGAGCAGAAACAGCATGGCCTCATCACTCGGCATCTCGCTCACGAACGAGCGCAACAGGTAGATGCGCTGCTGTTCAAACGGCGTGAGCAGCAGCTCCTCACGACGCGTGCCCGACTTGTTGACATCGATGGCCGGAAAGATGCGCTTGTCGGCGATCTTGCGATCGAGCACCAGTTCCATGTTGCCGGTGCCCTTGAACTCCTCAAAGATCACGTCGTCCATGCGCGAACCGGTCTCGATCAGCGCCGTTGCCAGAATGGTGAGCGATCCGCCTTCGGCCACGTTTCGCGCCGAACCGAAAAATCGTTTGGGCTTCTGCAATGCCTGCGCTTCGACGCCACCAGACATGATCTTGCCGCCGGACGGTGCAATCGCGTTGTGCGCGCGTCCCAGACGCGTGATGGAATCGAGCAGGATGACCACATCCTGTCCGCTCTCCACGAGCCGCTTCGCCTTTTCGATGACCATATCGGCCACCTGCACATGCCGGTCCGGCTGTTCGTCGAAGGTGCTGCTGATGACCTCCGCCGACGGCACGTTGGCCTGCATGTCGGTGACTTCCTCCGGGCGTTCATCGATGAGCAGAATGATGAGCGTGATTTCCGGATGATTGGCCACGATGGCGTTGGCGAACTGCTGCAGCAGGATCGTCTTGCCCGCCTTGGGGGGCGCAACGATGAGGCCGCGCTGCCCTTTGCCGAGTGGAGCGATAATGTCGCAGAGTCGACAGGCCACGTCTCCGCCCTCGTGCTCGAGGCGGATGCGTTCGTCGGGATAGCGGGGGGACAGATTGTCGAAGGAGATCCGCTGCTTCGCCTTCTCGGGATCGAGACCGTTGATACGCTCCACCTTCAGCAACGCGAGGTAGCGCTCTCCCTCTTTCGGTGGACGGACTTCGCCCATGACCGTGTCGCCGGTTCGGAGATCGAACCGTTTGACTTGCGACGGAGAGACGTAGATGTCGTCGGGGCCGTACAGGTAGTTGAAATCCTGCGCTCGCAGGAATCCGTACCCTTCCGGGAGCACCTCGAGCACTCCTTCCCCGTACAACGTGGTTTCCGCATCGAGCAGCGCCTGCTCGATGCGGAAGATAAGGTCCTGCTTGCGCAGGCCTGATGTGCTGGTGACGTGAAGCGACGCGGCGAGCGACTGGAGCTCCTGCACCGACTTCCGCTTCAGTTCGGCGACGTGCACGAAGTGCGACGGGGCTAGAGGTGGGCAGGCGAAAGTATCCGCCGCCTCTGTCCGCGTCAATGCCAAGACCGCCGATACATACGGGTCCATCCCGGTACATCTGCAAACGGGTGCTGCTGCAATGCGCGCGGCAGGATTCGAACCTGCGACCTTCGCCTCCGGAGGGCGACGCTCTATCCAACTGAGCTACGCGCGCAGATCGGAAAGACTAACGGCGCTCACCACATCCGAGCAAGCGCCGAGCGTCATGTGACGAAGAGATGACGCAAGCTCGTACTGTCGGGGGGAACGGCGCCCAGACGGGCGTCCCATCTCCCGTGCCCTACGCCATGATCATCGAAACCGGTCTGCCGGATAACGCGGATGCCCTGCTCGCCTTCCTCACTCCGCGCGGCGTGCCACACACACGAGTGAAGGGCATGCACCGTGTCGAGCCGATGCTCACGCGCGCAGCGGGGCTCGTGCTGGGGGTCGCCGGTCCCGCCAGCACCACCGCGCTCGCCGATGTGCTCCGCGTCCGGCGACTCTATCCGTGGCTTCCCATCGTGGTCGCCGGCCCGATTCCGCGTTCCGGTTTCGATTTTTCCGACCGTATGGCACTGCACGAGGCCGGTGCCGATAGCGTCATCTCGTGGAGCGATTCGCATTTTGGGGACGGCACCATCGCGCAGGCGTGGGGCACCCAGCCACTCAAGCGACTGGCGGCCACGGTGCAGAGATCGACCCACCTCGCTGAACTGCCGCGCACGCTGATGGTGCGATCGCTCGCCTCCTCTCGGCCGCTCGCGTCGGTGTCAGAGCTGGCAAGCATGGCGGGCATGCATCGCACCTCTCTCTGGAAGGCCTGGGCTCGTTGCGAACGCGACATACCTACCCCCGGCATCTTTGTCGACTGGTTGCAGCTGCTGCACATAGCCGTTCGGAAAGACCTGTTCCGCACCTGGGCTTCGGCCGCCAACGACATGAGCGCAAGACCCTCCTCCGTGGCGCGGCTGGGCAAGCGCCTGCTTGGTGCGCCGCTTTCCGAATACGACCAGCAAGCTCGCCGCCGAATCTTCGGGCAGTTTCTCCGTCGAATGCTCAAACTTACGCCGGCCGAAGTGCGCAGCTTCGCGCCAGTGGCGCCCCCGCTGCTCGCCGCTCTCGGGCGAAATCAGGGCGTGGATCCGGTCAGCGGCGCGTCAATCGGGGTTCCGGGCGGATCGACGGATGCATCCGTTGAAGCGTCCGCCCATACTGGCAAGGGAACCCCGCGTCCTGTGCAACAATCCGATCTGGAGTTCCTGGCCCTCGGAGCGTCCTGGGTGTGCTGAAGTCCCGCGAAGACGCGACGTGCAGCACTGCAGCTACATCCCGGAGTTCACGTTGAGGAGCGCGTCGGTTTCGTCCTGCGCGCTGCTCCAATCCGTGGCGGGCGCGGAGTGCCCGGTGCAGGCACCCCGAAAGGTGACCATCGCCTGCGAATAGGCCCCGGGGGTGCGGAGTTGACGTGCGCCCGCGCCCAGGTAGCGGCGCAACAGATGGTTGAGGTTCCGCCACGAAGGCACGTCGAGCTGGCTGGCAATACTCGCCAGCGAGGGGTTCGCGGTGGCGAGCTGATGCGCGATGAACATAACCCGACACCATCCAACCAGTTCGCTTACCGACGGACTGCCCGCCTGGCCCAGACGATGGTGCAAGGTGCGCCGATTCACGCCAAGTCCGGCAGCTACGCTCGGCACGTCGAGCGGCTCGCGCAGGTGGCGAAAGATGAACTGCAGCGTGACGCGTACGGTGCGGGGCAGACCGACTGACATTTCATCCGCGATTCGCATGCCGACACCACGTTGTTCGGCATTCTGGATGACGCGAAGCAGTACCGCCCGCGAGTCGTCCACGTCGCGCAGCACGAGATCGGCCAGATTTGCTTTGCCCGTTTCCAGAATGAACCGCGAGCTGAGCGTGCGCGGGTCCACGTAGCCGATGACCGGATGGTCGGGGTGCGCGAGTCGCAGCAGGTCAGCCGCGCGCAAGGCTTCTTCACGCCGGGTCGGAGAGAACAGGATCACGCTGGCGCAAACCGGTTGCTCGCGCGACACCGCGTCCACCACGGACGCGACATGGTCGGTAGCCCACACGGTGGCAAATCCGCGGAAGGCCTCGCAGAGGCGCGCGTTGGTCACGCGATCGCCGAAAATCAGTGCGACGCGGCGCTCAGTCACGACCAAGATGAAAAGTCGTTGCCCATGACGCACACCAATTGCCCATGGCGCACACCCGCATCGGGGCGAATCGCACTAACTGTGAGGTAACCCCTACCGGAGTCCAGCATGACACGTTCGATTCGTCTCCTCGCCGTTGCCCTGATCAGCTCGTTCGCCCTGGCCGCCTGCACGGGTTCCCCCACCGGCGTTGACGAACCGCAGCCGGTCGCGGGATTTGACTCGATGCCCTGGACCTGATCACATCGGGTGGCTGCGTCAGCCTCCCACGGTACACAATCGCGCCAACCCGAACTTCGTGGATTCCGTGATCGTCCCTTCACTGGAGAAGGACGAGTAGGAGACACTCGGGTCACTCGCGCTCATCGTGAGCTGTTGCAGAACCTGCTCCGCTCGGTAGACAAGTTCGTGGAAACTGTGCCGTTGCGCTAGGTCCAGCGCCTCGTGCGCGAATCGATCGGCGGCTTCGGTCGAGCCGGCCGAAGCCCAGCCTTGGGCCAATCCGAGTAGCCATTGGCCATTTTCGAAGGGGATTGCGCTGCCGCCGTTGCGGCGCCCCTCCTCCTCGAGCCGCAGCAATAGTGATGTCCGGCTGCGTACCCCGGCCGCCTCTGCGGCCGTGGCGGCAATCGCCAGCCAGACACGCGCAGTTCTGGACAGTCGAAGCGCGCTCTCCAATCCGGCGAGCGCCTCGTCAACGAAGTGCGCGCGAAACGCGACCGACGACAAGTTGTGCAAAATGCCGGCACGCTCTTCGTCGGAACCTGACAAATCGTATGCTCGCCACCCGTGTACGAGCGCATCGCTCAGCGAGTCGGTTGCGAGCGCGTGGTTCATCAAGCCCCAGCGCGATGCCGATTCCAGTGCGCTATCGACCGGTGACAGCGCCAGAGCGTCCGTGTAGTAGCGAAGCTGAGCCGGCCGATTGCCGCGCATGATCGCGAGGTTGCCGAGACCGGTCAGCGCATAGCCTGCGACACTTGGAAACCCGCGATGCGTGGCTTCGGTCACGATGCTCTGATACAGCTCTTCTGCGGCGGCCGTCTCACCCAGCTGGCGAAGAATACGTGCGAGATGATTGGTCGCAGACATGGCACCCGCCGCGTCATACCGCGCGACGATGCGGGCCGCCGCAGACACCGTCGCATAGGCCATCTCGAAACAGAGATCGCGCTCCATATCTTCTGCTGCAACACGAAAGCGCTCGGCCGCGCGCGCAAACGCATTCGCCGTGCGCTCGTTCTCGTGGTCGATGTGCGTGGGGCGACGTGATTCATCAGGCAGGATTTCATCAGGCAGCGTGCGCAGGAACTGTAGCCGCTGTTCAGGCGGCAACGTCGCCACGCGAACGGCGATATGCGTGATCGAGAACCAACCATGCGGCTGAGTCGGATGTCCGAGCCACCGCTCCCCATCGCGGACGTCGGCCGAGTGAGCGGCCATGGGATTTAAAGGTTCGCGCATCTATAGCTCCTTACGCTCAGCGTGAGCCGGTGATCGGGTCATGGGTTGAGTCGGTTGCCTGGGTCCACTGTCCGGCCGTGATGTACGTTCGTCTTCGCGGCAGCTTCAGGATGCGCCACATCGGCCAGCTCACCGCGACTTTGCATAACGTGCGCAACTCGCAGCGAATCGATCATGCGATCCACCTCGTACGGACGATCGGCGATGGGCAGGTTGCACAGGGCTACCATGAATCGCATCCACGCAGCGTCGTACGCGACACGCGCCGGCGAACGCGCGGCCCCGCCGATATCGCGCACTGCCGTCGCTGCCGCCAACAACTCGCGCTCCGCGAGCCACACTTCATAGCGTGGTTCGGGTTCCTCGCGATCGCCAGTGTTCGGCACGTCATTCATGCACAGCCGGAGTCGGGCTAAGGCAACAAAACGAATAGGGCAACACGCAGAAGTATTTCACCCCTCCGTCCCGTACAGGTGTTCGCCGTGGGCAATAAGTGTGCACCGTGGGCAACCAATTCCACGCGCGGATCAACAATGGCCCGCGCTCGTGTAACCGATCGTGGGCGAAAACGTACGCACGTGGTATACTCCCGCAGCAGGCCCATCCCCACGCGCCGTGCGACGCGCCGAGCAACCTTTTCGGTGATGCCGGCGACAAACGGTCCGTATAGAACAGCGTCGTTCTCGTCTCGTCTGACTGTTCAGCTCGTCATCCTCGCCCCGCCTCCCCGCTTGCGCATGCAATCCTGCTTTCGCCACCGAATTGCCTGGTCGTTGCTGCTTCTGCTCACTGTTGGCGTTAGTGCTTGCAGCAAGGAGTCGGCCGACGGCGCGGAACCAGATACGAGCGCGAGTGATTCTACGGGGACCTCGAGTGACGAAGGTGCCGCACCACGCGCGTCGGTTCCGTTACCGGTAGTTGCGCAGGAAGCACGAGAGGGTGACCTCGTATTGCGCGTCAATGCCGTCGGCGCCGTGTTCGGTGATGTCATCGTCAAACTGTCGTCGGAAGTTGGCGGAACGGTTTCTCAGCTGCTCGTCAAGGCCGGCTCGCGAGTGAGCAAAGGGCAGCCTATCGTGCGGTTCGACCCATACCCATTTGATCTCGTGGTCCGCGCCGCACAAGCGACGCTCGCCGAAAAGGAACAGGCATTTCGCGAGCTCTGGGTGCCAGACTCCATCGCGTTTGGTGAAACGCCAACACCGGAACGACTGGCCATGCTGCGCGTGCGCGCTGGTGTCGAGGCGGCTGCCATTCAACTGGAAAAGGCGAAGTGGGAGCGCGAACGCGCCGTCATCAACTCTCCGGTCAACGGCTACATCGATCGTGTCGACCTCGCCGTTGGAGAACGCATCGGAGCAGGTGCGCCGATTGCCACCGTTGTCGATCTCGGCGCCCTGCGCATCGAAGCGCAGGTCATGGAGCATGACCTGCCGCTGCTGCGAACCGGCGGCGAAGCGGTCGTAACCAGCGCCGCGGTTCCGGGACGCACGATGCGCGGACGCATCGACGCGATCCTGCCATTGGTGGATAGCGCCACACGTTTCGGACGCGTCATCGTGCGAGTGCCGGGCGAGACCGCACTTCGGCCCGGCATGTATGCCGACGTGCAACTCGAAGCGCAGCGCCTTCCCGATCGCATCATGGTGCCGTCGCGCGCGGTCATCGAACGCGATGGCCGGCCGCTTGTGTTCGTAGTGCGCGAGGGGCGGGGACAGTGGACATACATTCAGCCCGGCCGCTCGAACGGTGTCGACACGGAAGTGCTGCCGGATTCGACGACTGGTCAAATCCCGATCGTTGCCGGTGACCAGATCATCATCGACGGACACCTGACGCTCACGCACGACGCGTCCGTCACGGTTGCCGCGCTGCGCGAGCGCGAGGACCTGGCGCCGCGTCGGACACCGGCGTCCGCGCGACCGAACAACAACTAGCCGCGGGCGAGTCGCGCATGTCGCTCCCCCGCATTGCCGTTCGCCGACCGGTCGCGACAATCGCGGCTGTGCTCGGCGTTGTCTTACTCGGCAGCGTATCGCTGAGCCGAATGCCCGTGTCGTTGCTGCCCGACGTCACACTTCCCGTGCTCACCATCCGCACCACGTACACCGGTGCCGCAGCGCAGGAAGTTTCGAGGTTTGTCGCAGAGCCCATCGAACAGGCGATATCTGCCACGCCCGGGCTCGTGGAGTTGAGATCGGTCAGTCGAAACGGCGAAGTCACCACCACAGCGCGCTTCGGCTGGGGCACGGACATGCGCACGACGGTGCTCAACGTGCGCGAACGACTCGACGCCA
>JBGTFN010000210.1:0-2098 GCA_041747275.1 Gemmatimonadaceae bacterium
GCGCGCGCGAGCGCAGCCGCGTCGTAGCACTCCGTGGCGGCCAGTTGTAGAGTTCTGACGCGCTGATCCGCCTCGGGCGGTGTGCGGAAGAGGGCCACGGGATTGGGATTTCAGGCTGCGGTTGATGGTACCAACGACGTCGCGTGGTGCACGCGAGATCGATCGATTTGCAGCGACCCGCTACTTGCCTGCTTCGCGGCGCACACGATACGCCACGATGTATGGCAGGTCAGTATCCGCATCCACTTCGCCCAGTAGCACGATGTCGTCACCGATGAAGCCAAGCGGCAGCGACTTGCCCGCGAGTGTGCCGAGATAGTCGCCATCGGGCGCAAACACGTCGACGCTGCGCGGCTCTTCGCGAAAGCCGTAACGTTGGGCCCACAGCCGACCGGCGGGATCGTAGCGCAACGATTCGATCATCGGCAGCTGTGACGCAATCCCCTGCTTCTCGATCAACTCGTCCACAGGAACGCGACACTCGCCGGATGCGAACCCGATCTTGATGCCCCCATCCGGGTGCAACCGCGCTACATGCGACGCATCAGCGGTGACCGGTGGCAACGCTCGGCGGACGCTGCGCGCCAACACGCCACCCTCGTAGACGTCAATACGGTACGGCAGCTGATGCGTGACGGCCTGGCGGTACGCGTCACCGGCCCACGTGAACGTCGGCGTGAACATTGGGGGAAGATTGAGACCGATACAGCTGAACATGACCATGCCAGACGTTGCCGAGGTCAGCGCGGGCGTAGTGAACGTGTCGGTGGGCGTGCGCACTCGAAGAGCCTGCGAACGCTCGCGGTCGTTGGTCTCGTCGTGCACGTACACGAGCGTATCACCACTCAGCCACAACGGGTCGCTGGGAAAGAAATCGGTGAGAGCATACTCGGGAAGCACGTCACCCGCGGGCGACCATCGCACCAATGCGCGTTTGGCATAATCGACGACACTCACCTCGCCGTTCGGCTTGACGAGAAGATCGTAGGCGTCCTGAAACTCACCCGGCCCCCCGCCCTGCCGCCCCAGGAAGCGAACATGCGCACCGGTGGCGTCGAATACTTCGACTCGATGTTGCTTTGTGTCGAGCACATAGATATTGCCCGCAGCGTCGGTCGCAGCAGCGCGCGCGTAGGCCGCCGAGAAACTGCCTGCGCCGGTATCGGCCCCGCCGAGACGGAACGCTTCAGTGAGCGTCCACGCCAGCGGTATATCCTCAGCAGGACCGGTCACGATCGCCACACCGGCCGAGTCGGTGACGACGGACGCTGATTGGCGAACGTCGCCAGGCGCACCGCACGCAACCAATGCAAGAAGGAACACCAGCGGTGGGACAGACTGCAGCAAGCTGCGCACCATCAGAAGCGTCTCCGAGTCGCGATGAACGAGCGCGGTCGTATCAAGCTTGCTCGCCCAAACGCGCGCTCGCTCGAAAAGATTGCCGTGTGGATTGCGATGGATCGCTCGACTGCGAAAACGAAGAGTCCTCGCGCAAACGCCGCGCGCACTAGCGATCGCCGAGCCGACACGTCGGGCAACTTGCCACGCTCCTGCACATCGAGAACTGCACGGTATGCCGATGTTACGGCCGCAACCGACGCTCCCGCAAGGTTGAACATCAGCTGAACGCCCCAAACGACCACAACGCGGACCGGAACGCTGTCGCCATTTGCGCCGACGCCGTATATCTCCGCGCGTAGAACTTCAACGCACGCGACGTTGGCGCACAGCTGAGGATTGAGAATTCGCGGAGGCATGCGCAATCGCGCATCATCGGGGCACGCGCGTGTACCTCACGTGGCGGTGGTTCCCTGAACTCTCGTCGTGCGCCTTGCACGATTATACAAGATATGATATAATCAGGAATGGCCGAGAAACCTGTCGCTTGGCTTGGTTCCTCGCTCGCCGACGTTCGGGCATTCCCCAAGGTCGCACGCGAGCGTCTCGGCTACGCGCTCAACAGGGTGCAGCATGGTCGCGCCGCCGGACTGGAAGCCGATACCGAGCGTCGGTCCCGGCGTGCGAGAGATCCGCGTGCAGGTCGGCCGACAGTTTCGAGTGCTGTACGTGGCCAGCTTCGCCGAGGCGATTTATGTAT
>JBGTFN010000211.1:0-3482 GCA_041747275.1 Gemmatimonadaceae bacterium
GCGCGAGCAGCTTCGCGCGCGCCAGACTGCGCGACAGGCAATGAGCGAGCATTCACGTTTCGCTCGCAAGCAGGCGAAACTCGAGCACACCGGCGCGACCGCTCATCAGGGGCATGTGGGCTCCCGTGGACGCCGCCAACAGGCGCGACGCGACAGTCACTAGCCGTCCTCGTCTCGGCGCTCGCAACAACGACTGTCGCACCACACTGTCGGTGTTCCACCTACCGCGGCGCCGGTCGACGTGAACGCACCGGCGGCGCGGGTTCCGGTTTGAGTTCGAGCAATTCCCGGGAGCGTTGGTGGATAGAGGGCTCCCGTGAACGTGCGCCCCGATCGGGCGCGCGGCAAGCCGGCGCGAGACGAGACGAGCGCCGGCAACGCCGCGCAGTCAGCCGATGCGAAGGCCCCGTGTGGCGACAAAGACCTCGCGCAGGAAGAACATGAGCGCACCGATGAAAGTGAGCATCGCCGAGATGAAGAGCACCGCGATCACGCCGCCCATCTCGACGCTGAGAAAAACGCCTACAAAGAGTGAAATGATAACGAAGCCGACGAGCAGGGCGCTGAACACGAGCAGCGCGATGGCGCGATACACGAGGCGCGCACGATCGGACAAATGACGCAGGTCGTCGTCCACGATGGCCGATACGTTTCCGCTGACGCTGTCGCGCCGTGCCTCGAGCACGCGCGCACGATCGATGATGCGGGCGAGTCGATTGGCGAGCACGCCGAGCGTCGCGGCCACGCCCGTGAGCAGGAACACCGGTGCAACGGCAAGCTGGATGACCTGTGCGACGGCCGATACTGACGGATCGGGAAACATCGGTATCCGGTTGTTCCTTGGCGCGCGCGTCAGCGCGTCAGAAGCGCAACGACAGCGACAGCACACCCGCGTTCACGGCGCCCAGCGCAGTGGGCACGCGCCGCCATCGCGCTTCGAGCGCAAAGCCGTCGAGTCCGTTCGAGAGCGGCGCGAGCAAGCCCACGCCAACGGATGGCGCAAAGCCCATGCAACGTCCCGCATCACCATACGAGTTCGTGCCGGCAACGCCCAGCATCGCCACCGTGTACACACCCACGCGCCCGCGCATCGGATGATGTTCGAGACCGATGCCGAAGCCGGTGCTGCGACGGGACGTCTCACGAGGCTCGTTGGTGCAGCCAGCGCCAGTACAGTGGTCGGTGCCCGCCTCGGAGAGGATGCCCGTCTCGGAGGCTACGCTGCGATCATGCAGGTGCACGAACCCCTCCGCGCGCCACGCGAGCGAACGCGTGAGATAGCCGATGGCGGAGGCGTCGAACGCCCCACCGAAGGTGGGAGAGTACGTCGTGCCGCGTCCCGGCGCTGACGTCGCTACGCCGCCAACGCCAAGCGTGAAATGACGCGGCATCCATTGACGCGTGACGGGAGTGTCGGGCACAGCCAGCACCTGCGCGGACAATGCATGCGAACACAGCGTGCACAACATTGCGACGGCGATTGGTACGCGCGTCGCAACACGTTTCACAGCCCGACTCACAGCGACATCACAGCGCGCGCCCCGCACTGCGTGCGGCCATGCGTGTCGCTTCCGCCCGCGCATCACTCTCGGATTCAGGTACCGGATCTTCTCCGGGATTTACAAACCTGTCGCGCTCAAACCGATGCTGGCGGTCGTACAGCTCGCGATACCGTCCATCGATCGCGAGCAGTTCGTCGTGTGTACCGCGCTCCACGATCTGTCCCTGCTCGAGCACCAGAATCTGGTCGGCGCTGGTGATTGTGGAGAGCCGATGTGCAATCACGAACGTCGTGCGTCCCGCGCGCAACCGTTGCAGCCCTTCCTGAATCAGCTGCTCGCTTTCGCTGTCGAGCGAGGAGGTCGCCTCGTCGAGAATGAGCACGCGTGGGTCGGCGAGGATCGCACGCGCGATCGCCACGCGCTGCCGCTGTCCGCCTGAAAGCTTGACGCCGCGCTCACCAACTATGGTGTCGTACCCATCGGCGAAGCGCGATACGAACTCGTCGACATTCGCGACGCGCGCGACCTCGAGCACTTCGTCATCGGGTGCGCCCGGACGGGTGAAAGCGATGTTCTCTCGCACCGTGCCGTCGAACAGGAAGTTGTCCTGCAGCACGACGCCCAGCTGCCTGCGATACTCGTGCAGCTTGAGCGACGCGAGATCGTGGCCGTCCACGAGAATGCGACCCTGCTGCGGACGCGCGAACGCCATTACGAGCGAGATGAGCGTGCTCTTGCCCGAGCCGCTCGATCCCACGAGCGCGGTGGTCGTGCCGGCGGGCGCCGTGAACGACACATCGCGCAGCACCGGTGTGTCGGTCTCGTACTCGAACCAGACATTTTCGAATGCAACATCACCGCGAAGCGGCGGCAACGCGATGCGCGATTCGTCTTCCTGATCTTCGGTGACCATGTCGCGCAGCTCGCGAATGCGATCGAGTCCCGCAAACGCCTCGGTGAGCTGCGTGCCGATGTTCGCGATCTGCACCAGCGGCGCCGCGACGAGTCCGATGAAGATGACGTACATGAACAGGTCGCCCAGCGTCATGCTGCCGCCGATCACCGCGCGTCCGCCGAACACCATCACGATCACGCTGATGAGCCCAACCACCGCGGTGGACAGTGCCGTAGTCGCGGAGGTGCCGGTGATCGTCTTCGCGATGTTGCGGAAGAGCGTCATCACACCTTCGCTGAATACCTTCCGTTCGCGTTCTTCGGCCGTGTAGACCTTGATCAGCCGAATGCCGCCGATGGTTTCGGCGAGGCGGCCGGTCACGTCGGCCGTAATGCGCCCGCGTTCACGGAAAATGGGGCGCAGTCGCTTGAACGCGACGGACATGCCAGCGGCGAACACGCCCAGCAGTGTGACCGTGCCGAGTGTCAGCTTCCAGTTGAGCCAGAGCAGCACGATCAGCGCGAACGAGGCGGTGACCAATCCGCCGGTCAGCTGAATCAGGCCAGTGCCGACCAGATTGCGAATGCCGTCCGGGTCGTTCATCACGCGCGAAATCAGAATGCCCGACTTCGTGCTGTCGAAGAAGCGAACGGGCAGGCGTACGAGATGCGCCTGCACTTCTTCGCGCATGTTCGCGATCGCTCGCTGTGCTGCCACGCTCACCACCTGCGACAACGAATACGAGGTGATCGCCTGAATGAGCGTTGCGCCGCCGCCAGCCAGAGCGAGCGGCACGAGCAAGTCGTAGTTGCGATTGGTGAGCACCTCGTCGATGAGGTGCTTGGAGCTGAATGGCAGTACGAACCCGGCGGCGCGACTGACGAGCATCAGCGCGAGGCCGATGCCCACCGACTTGCGATGGGTCCAGATGAGCGCCCGTGCCTCCGCCCAGGCGCGCTTGGTGTCCCGCGAAGTAGCTGCTTCGGCACCGGCGCCGGACGGACGACCGCTGCGGCCACCGCCCCGTTCAGCGCTGGGCAAGGTGGGGCTGGGCAATACGCGCACCATGGTGCGACTTACCGGCT
>JBGTFN010000212.1:0-6633 GCA_041747275.1 Gemmatimonadaceae bacterium
GTCGCGGTTGATCGACACATTGCGCTCCATGCGATGCGCTGCTTCGGCCTGCAGCTGCGCTGCGCGCTGCCACACGGCCATCGCTTCTTCTTCGCTCAACACCGGACCGGGCTGCTCCGCCGACCGTGACGCCTCCACCGCCTCGGCCATCGCCTGCTCCAGCGCTGATGCGAGTGATTCAGCCGTTTCGTAGCGATCCGCCGGTGACTTCGCGAGACAGCGATCGATCACGGCGGCCAATGCGGCCGGAATCTGCGGCGCAACACTGCGCAGCGCGGGCGCCTGCTTGGTCACGTGCGCCACCAGCACTGATTGTGGTGGACCGTCAAAGGGCAGCGTGCCGCTCAACGCCTGGAAACCTATGACGCCAAGAGCGTACACATCGCTGCGCCCGTCCAATGGTTCGCCCGCGCACTGTTCGGGACTCATGTAATGCACGGTGCCGAGCACATTGCCGTCGAGCGTGAGCCGCGACTTGTCCGAGCTGACGTCTCTCGCAATGCCGAAATCCGTGACGAGGGTGCGACCCGACTCCCGGTCGAGCATGAGATTGTCCGGCTTCACATCCCGGTGCACGACTCCGCGCGCGTGCGCATACGCGAGTGCCCACGACGCTTCCCGCAGCGATCGCACCACCTCGGCGGGCGACAGCTTGCCACGGTCGCGAAGGCGCTCGCCCAGCGACTCGCCGTCCACAAAACCCATGGAAAACCAGGTGGTGCCGTCGGTCTCATCGGCGCGAAAAATCGGGACGATGTTGGGATGTTCGAGCTTGGCTGCCGTGCGCGCCTCGCGCAGAAAGCGCTCGCGCTCCGCCTCTGCACCGCGTTCGGCGAGCAGCACCTTGAGCGCGACGAGCCGGTCGAGCATTCGGTCCCGAACGAGCCAGACGGCGCCCATTCCGCCGGCGCCGAGCGGGCGCACCAGTTCGAACTGGGACGAAAGCGCAGCGGGAAAGACAGGGCTGTTGGTCTCGGTCATGGCGGGGGGAAACTGTACGGCGCGTGTATCATTATCAATGTCAGAATGAATGACAGACGGCTCGGCACGTTCCTCGCGCGCCGGGCCACAGTCCTTTAGCCGAGCATTGCATGCGCACAAGCAATCCCATGTTGGCCCGTCTCTCCGACGCCGCGCGCGCGACCGGCGCCGCCACGCGATCGGAGACGATGACCCTGGCCGGCACTGCCACCCGATCCCTGATCCTGCTCGCGGTGGTGCTGTTTTCCGCAGGCGTGATCTGGAGCCAGGTCTCCGCCGGACGCACCGATCTGATCATGCCCGCCATACTGATCGGCGGCATTGGTGGTTTCATTGTCGCGATGATCACGGTGTTCCGTCCACAGATGGCACCGTGGACCGCGCCAATCTACGCATCGCTGCAGGGCGCCTTCCTCGGCGCGATCTCCGCGATGTACAACCTGCAGTACGCCGGCATTCCGCAGCAGGCGGTGGCGCTCACGTTTGCCGTCGCGTTGTCGGTGTTCGTGCTGTATCGCATGGGCGTGCTGCGCGCGACGCAGGGCTTTCGCCGCATGATCATCTCGGCGACGGTTGGCATCGCGCTGTTCTACGTGGCGTCGATGGTGATGTCGATGTTCGGTATGCAGATCGCCTATTTCACGTCTTCGAGTCCGCTCGCCATCGGAATAAACGTGGTGATTGCCGGTGTGGCAGCCTTGAATCTTGTGCTCGACTTCGATCGCATCGAAGAGGGCATTCGCTCCGGCGCGCCGAAGCAGATGGAGTGGTTCGCGGCGTTCGGGCTCATGATCACGCTGATCTGGCTGTATCTCGAATTGCTGCGTTTGCTGTCGCGCTTGCAGGGTCGGCGCGACTGACGTTTCCTTTGCGTTGATGTTGCCAGGAATTGCCGAGACAGCGACGCAGTGTATGAAGAGCGGGGCGACCATGACGGTTCGCCCCGCTTTTTCATTGCATTTCGTCGTTGCGGCTGCGCGTCAGAAGCTGCCGCCCAGGAACACCGCATTGGCGAACAGCGGCAGCATACCTCGCCAGAGATCGCGATAGTTCGGGTCGCCCGAGAAGGCGATCACACGACCACGTCCCACGCTCTCGGTCCATAGATACGGCGAACCGGCGAGTCGCGCCGGTGCTTCGGGCCAGAGATAGCCGGCCATGCGCAGTCGTTCCACCGGTGCATAGCGCAGTACGACCTCGCCAGCGCGCACATCGCGCGGCGCGGCGAACACTCGATTGCCGCTCACCTGCACCGGCCACTCGGCATCATGCAACCCAGCAAGCAACGGCGAGAGCGTATCCGGCAGCGTGCGCACGATCGCACCCGGATTGTTGACCGGCAACAGTGCACCGACAGCATCGTCATCACGCTCATTGGCCGCGGCACGAAAGCGCGAGAGTCCCGACTGCTCGCTCGCCAGCCACTGCGAGGCACCTTCGAGCGTGATGAGCACACCGCCGCGCCGCACCCAGCGCTGCAGTTCGTCGCGTCCGGCATCGCCGAGTGCGCCACCGATGCCGCCCGCAGACGGAATCACGAGCACATCGAACTCTTCGAGCAGTCCGCCCGCAATCGAGCCCGTGCCGATGCCGACGGCGGGATAGCCGAGTCGCTGGTCGAACTGGTACCAGGCGAAGCCATACGAGTTGCCGTTGACGGGCGAGTCGCCGAGCAATGCGACTCGAGGTGCGCGCACGGGCACGACGGAATTGGAGCCCAGATCCGTGCCGTCGTCCACGGCCGCCGTCATGAGCGCCGAGACCTGAGCGCCCGTTGAATCGGCGAGCCGCGAGACGGTGCCGTGCAACGTGCTGTCGTTGCCGTCCACGCGAGCGATGAATGCACCCTGCGGAAACTCGTCGCCGCCCACGCGGAACGCCTTGCGCGCATACACCAGACGCACTCCGCGGTGCAACAACTGCGCAAGCATGCGCACCGATGCATCACTGCCCGGACGGAATGCGTATCCATGGCGCGCGATTGCCATGGTGCTCATCGTGCGCTCGTACGGCACGGCGGTGATCACCTCGCCGCCACTGATCGCCGAACGCGATCCCCACGCTGTCACGCGATGCACGAACGGCAGCGACCATGCCGTCACATCGTAGAAACGATTGCTCTGCCCTGTGCGGCGGTTCTCGAGTTCTTCGGCGACAAATGACGAATCCAGCGGTGCATCGGGCTCAAGAAGCGCGGCGGCCAATAGTCCCTGTGGTTGCGCCAGGTCGACGATGTACGCACCGTTGGCAATGCGCGCACGCGTGGCACCGCTGCTGCTGCCGTAACGCTCCGCCGCAGCAAGTTGCAGCGGCTCACCAGTGTAGCGCACCTCGATGCGATTCGAGAGCAGTTGCGACACGAGCGAATCGGCGCGGCCGAGCGCGTCTCGTTCGAGAACGACGCTGCGCAACACTCCGCGTCCCGGATTGCGAATGGGTTCGAGGCGCGTGGCTACGTAGTCACGCACGCGCGCCGTACGCCGCTCGGCGGTCACGCGCAGCGTCGCAATGCTCGCCGTGTAGTGATGATGCGCGGCGTCGGAGAGTGTCAGCACGGTGCCATCGCTGCGGCGAATCGCCCCCGCCCCGCTGGATGCCTGCTCGTATGTCATGCCGACGGCTCCAAGCAGGATAGGCCATGAGACACCATAGCCCGGCCAGAACTCATCGTAGCCTTCACGACGGAAGTACGGCCAACCCTGTGCGTCGAACGCGGCCGCGTTGCCCGCCGCGTAGCGATCCCACCAGTCGAGCACCTGCGGCGGCACGTTCTTGTTGACCGGCGCCATGGGCGGCGCGAAGAAGTACGTGCTGTTGGAGCCCATCTCGTGCAGGTCGACGGCAACGTGCGGCCACCACTCGAAGAAGCCGCTCACCCGCGCGCGCGTTTCGGGGTGCGAGTGAATGAACCAGTCGCGATTGAGGTCGAACTGGTAGTGACTCGTGCGCGCGCCGGGCCACGAACCTTGCTGCGCCAACGTGCCGGGAATGCTCGACACGCCCCAGCTGCTGCGCGCGCGCATGACGTCCTGCACATGCCGCTCATGTCCATCTGGATTCTGGATCGGATCAATCAACGCCACCGTGCTGTCGAGCAGCATGCGCGTTGCCGCATCGGTTCCGGCGGCAAGCTGGTACGCGGTGGCAAGCGCCGCTTCCGTGCCTGACGCTTCATTGCCATGCACCGTGTAGCCGAGCCACACGATGCTGGGCATGCGGGGCACGATCGCGTCCACTTCAGCGCCCGTCGTGCGATTGGGATAGGCCAGCGCCTGTGCGTCACGCTTGATCGCATCCAGCCGCCGCTGGTTGGCGGGGCTCGTCACCACCAGCAGCAAAACTTCGCGTCCCTCGAATGTGCGGCCGAGTGTGTCGAGCCGAACACGATCGCTCGAGCGCGCGAGCACCTGGAAGTACTGGTGCACGACGTGGTGTGGCGTGAAGCGCGCGCCCACCTCGTAGCCGAGCACGCTCTGCGGCGTGGGCACCGCCGGATCGAAACTACCGGTGGGGTTGTAGGCGTGCTGAGCCCCGAGGGACTGCATGCTCGCGAGCAGCAGCGCGGGGAGCAGGGTCAGGCGGATGTGCTGCATCGTCACTGGCGTCGGAGGGGAAAGGATCTTGACGTTCACTGCAAGCTACCGCGATCGCCGCTCGTGCGGAAACGCATACCGGCCGTACATTCAGCTGCATGAGAACCCTGCCCCGCCTCCGATCCCTCACGCTGCTGACGCTCGTTGCACTGGGCACGGGCATCGGTGCGTGCACTACGTCGCCAGCTCCGCGCACCGCACCCGTCACAGCAGTGCCGTCGGCGGCGGCAGTGTATCCCGGCACAGAGTGGGAACGCGTAAGTGATGTGCGCGCCGCCGGTTGGTCTCCCGTCGGCCTGCAGGCAGTGGACTCCCAGCTGCGCACCATGTCGTCCACGGGCTTCATGGCGATCGTGGGAGGACGCGTGCTGATGCAGTACGGCGACCTGGATACCGTGAGCTATCTCGCGTCAGTGCGCAAAAGCATTTTGTCCATGCTCTATGGCATCTATGTGGAACGTGGACAGATCGACCTGGGCAAGTCGCTCGCCGACATGGGTATGGACGATGTGCAGGGACTGAGCGATCGAGAGAAGAAGGCGACGACACGTCACTTGATCATGGCGCGCTCGGGCATCTATCATCCGGCGTCGAACGCCGGCGACGATCTCGCGAGTGCGCCGCCGCGCGGGTCGCAGGCGCCCGGTACGTACTTTCTGTACAACAACTGGGACTTCAACGCCGCCGGCGCTGCGTTCGAACAGCAGACCGGAGTGGACCTGTATGACGCGCTCGACCGCGAGCTCGCACAACCGCTCGGTATGCGCGACTTCGATCGCGCTCGGCATCGCAAGACGGGCAACGCCAATGCGTCGCGCAACCTGGCGTATCACATGAACCTGTCCACACGCGATATGGCGCGCATCGGTTATCTCATGCTGCGTGAGGGCAACTGGAACGGACGGCAAGTCGTGCCACGCGATTGGGTGCGCGAGAGCACCCGCGCACTCACGCCGGTTGGCCAGATGAACCCGGTGCGCCGCCGTGACGGCCCGTGGGGCTACGGCTACCTGTGGTGGGTGTGGGATGGACCCATGGCTACGGGTCACTATGAAGGGGCGTATACCGGACTGGGCGCCGTGGGGCAGCACATCACCGTGGTGCCAAAGCTCGATCTCGTCGTTGTGCACAAGACGGTACCGGGCGACGGACGCAGCGTGTCGCACAATCAGTATCTCGCCGTGCTCGACCGGCTGCTCTCGGCGTACTGTGGGAGTGCGTGCTGACCCGGCAATGTGGGCCAGCGCGCCTCCGTGAGCACTACTCCCTGGTCAACAGTTTCCCCGGCAGCTTCCAGGTGAGCGCGCCACCATCCACCACCGGCACGCCGTTCACGAGCACGAGCTCGATGCCCTCGGCATACTGGTGCGGTTCGAAGAACGTGGCCCTGTCGCGAATCGTGTTCAGGTCGAACATCACGAGATCCGCGACCATCCCCTCGCGTAGTTGTCCGCGATCACGCAGTCCAAGAATCTGCGCGGGCAGGCTCGTCATGGAGCGAATCGCGTCTTCCACCGACAACACGCCGCGCTCGATCGCGTAGTGACGCAGCTTGCGTGGAAACGTACCATAAAAGCGCGCGTGCGTGCCCGGTCCGTCATCGGGCAGCGCAATCCCGGCATCTGATGCCGTCGCCACCCACGGCTGTGCCGCGAAAACTTCCATATCCGGCTCGGCCATCGAGAAGCCGCGCATACGCCCACCGCCACGACGCGTGGAGTCGCCCTCGAGCTGCAGCGTGATCGCCATTTCCACCGGTGTAACGCCGCGTCGTCGCGCGAGCTCGCCGACACTGCGTCCGATCGCCGACGTGTCCGGATACTCGAACACCACCACATTCTCCGGTCCGCCGCGACGACGAATCTCGTGTGTGATGTCGCGGCGCAGCATGGACGCGCGCACGCTGTCGGCCAGCGTTGCGCGCAGCACCGCGGAATAGCTTGCGCGTTCGCGAATACCCGGTGCATCCACCGGCGGCGTCATGGCCCACGCTGGGATGAGCACCGTGTTGCCGTCAGTGCCGCTGGTGTTGTAGCTGTATTGGTCCGCCCATACATCC
>JBGTFN010000213.1:0-11757 GCA_041747275.1 Gemmatimonadaceae bacterium
GTACCGCTCGAAGGTTCGCGCCATGCGCGAGGCCCACGTGAGCAGCATCGGTCCTGCGGGCGCGCTCGTTCCGCTGGCGCCGTCCACGCCGGGATCGAGATGCTCCAGTCCCGGAGGCAGCAACGAAGAGTTCCGCGAGACTGCCGCGAGGATCGCCAATGTCAGCCGCGCTGCCCCGCCGCCCGCCGAGGGTACAGCCCACCGCTCCAGATCACTCACGAACCGCGACGGCGACCACACCTGCACGTTGGTCAGGATGTCGAGCCGCTCCACCAACGCGCGGCGCAACCACTGCTCGACTCCGCGGCCGCCAACGACCAGCACGTCTGTGGCAAACGCATTGGCACCTGGCGGTGCGACTGCCAGCAGCGCCGCAGCGCGATCGGCGGCTGATTCCAGCCGGAGAAACCAGTGAGTATGCAGGGTCATGGCGACTCGCAATATCGCCTCGGGGTCTGACAGCCGCCGCGCCAGTCGCGAAGGGGCGCAGCGTGGACTAGCCTTCGCGCACGGATGCTCACGCTCTTCATCATCGTTTTTCTCGACCTGATCGGCTTCGGGATGATCATCCCGGTGTTTCCGTTTTACGCGGAACGCACCGGCGTGGACCCGGCGTCCGTGATCTTCTTTCTCGGACTGTATTCGCTCGGACAGCTCGTCGGCTCACCGATCTGGGGAACACTCTCCGATCGCATCGGACGACGCCCAGTCCTGCTCATCACCTTGCTCGGCAACGCCGCCGCGTCCGTTATGCTCGCCTTTGCCGACTCAGGCATCGAGCTCGCCATCTCGCGCGTCGCCGCCGGCCTTGCAGCAGGAAACGTGGCCACCGCGTATGCCTACGCTACCGACATCACCACCGACGCGACACGCCCGCGCGCGCTCGGCATCCTCGGTTCGGCATTCGGGCTCGGCTTCATCGCGGGTCCGGCATTGGGCGGATTGCTCGCGGGCAATGACACCACCGGCGACGGTCTCGTTCGCGTGGCCTGGGGTGCGGCCGTCATGTCGCTCATCGCGTTCGTGCTCACGCTGGTGCGCCTGCCCGAGTCACTGAGCGCCGACGTGCGTGCTACCTCGCGCAGCCGTCCGCGTGCGCGGTTGGCCAGCTATTTCGCGCGCGCCGGTCTGCGGGAGGTGCTGCTCACCACGATTGTCGTGATCGCTGCGGTGTCCATGTTCCAGAGCACGTTCGCGGTCTGGGCCGCCGAGGACATGAGCATGCGGCCGCGCACACTGGGTCTGGTTTACATGTTCGTGGGAATTGTGAGCGTGCTCGTCCAGGTGTGGTTGACGGGGCCGCTTACCCACCGTTTTGGCGCGTATCTCCTTGCGCAAATCGGCATCGTTTTCGCAGCGCTCGGCATGTTCGCGATTCCTTTCACGAACGTTATGACACCGCTGCTCGTGACACTCGGCGTGTTCGGCGTCGGGTCGGCCATCCTCAATCCCACGCTCGGCAATCTCGTGGCGGGTCTGGCCGGTGCGCACGAACGCGGCGCCGCGCTCGGAGCTTACCAGAGCGCGGCGGCGTTCGGCCGTGTGATCGGACCGCTCGCCGCGTATGGTATCGCCAGGGTCGCCAACCTCACATGGCCGTTCCTGATCGGTTCGGTTTTCTCACTCGGCGGCATAGCGCTGGTGCGCGAGGCGGGCCGGCAAGCCGAGCTCCTTGCCACGCGAAACGCATCCCGTGACGCGAAGCAGGAATAGTGCGCCGTGCGCTACTTCATCCCGCCGCGCGCATGCGCAACCTTGCCAGCATACCACGCGCTCGGAAGCGGGACCAACACGCTCGCCAGCATCATCCAGATCGGGTGCGGCATCTGCACCAGATTGATGATGATGAACACCAGGCTGATCTGCCCGATCACGAGCGCGGGCATCAATCCGCGGTTCGGGGCGAGCTTGGTGGCCACGAAACCGCCGCCGAACGCCCCCACGGCGTAGGAGACCAGCACCATCAGCATGGCGGTGAGCGGCACAGCGCCGGACTCGATGTAATCGCGCATCTGATTCAGATTTGACGCATCGAGCCCCGGCGGCAAGGGATGAATCACTCCGCTCATCAACTGCACGCCGGCCACCAGCGCGCCATTGACGATGACGCCCACGAGTAATGCCAGCAGCAATCGACCCATACGTACGCTCTCCGTCACGGTGAACCGTCGCGCAACGCGCCCAGATGGCGTGTCGCCCTGCTTTGCTGTCAGCGAACCGGCATTTCGGCCGGCGCTGTCAGTAACCGATCTGCGTGGTCGCGTCGCGAATGATGCGCGCGCTCGCGGCCATCTGCTCGACTTCCTGCGGGTTCATATCGGGCTCGAGCGTGTGCGAGACACCCTTCCGTCCAATGATACGCTGTAGCGACACGGACACATCCGCAATGCCCGCCACCTTTGGCGTACGTGCGCTCACCGTGAGCACCACCCGCTCGTCGTCACGAATCGCATCAACGATGCGCGCGATTCCGGCCGCGACGCCGAACGAAGTGAAGCCCTTGCCCTCGAGAATTCGATAGCCGGCGCGGCGCACATCATGATCGATTCGGTCTCGCACCTGGCTCGTGAGGGCGCGTCCAAGCTGATCCGCCACTTCGGAAAGCGGCAGGCCGCCGATGCGAGCGCTCGACCACGCCAACACCTCGCTGTCGCCGTGCTCACCCAGCACGTAGGCCTGCACCGATGAGGCAGACACCCCGAGATGCGCGCTCAACTGCGCGCGGAACCGGAGCGTATCGAGCAGCGTGCCCGACCCGATCACGCGCTCCGGCGACAGCCCCGACTCCACCGTCGTCACATGCGTCATTACATCCACGGGATTGCTGGCGACGATGATCATCGCCTCGGGCGCGGCGCGCATGACCTGCGGTACCACCGTCTTGAAGATTTCCGTGGACTGTCGAAGGATGGCGAGCCGATTCTGTCCGGGCTCGATGCTCGGTCCGCACGCCAGCACGATTACATCGAAGTCCTGCATCTCGTCGATCGAACCGCCGCTGACGCGTACCGGGAATGCCACGGGCACCGCGTGCGCGACATCCTCGGCTTGTGCGCGCGCACGGCGCTCGTCCACATCTGCCAGCACGATGTGCGTTGCACTGCCACGAAGCGTGAGCGCGTATGCTGTCGTACTGCCTACATGTCCCGCGCCTACAATACCGACGCGCATCAGTTCCTCAGGCGTTGGGGGTCCGGAAAACAAGCGAGCCCGGTCGCGCGCGATGCGCGACCGGGCTCAGACTCACACCGACATCAGCGTCAGTTCGTAACCGAGTAGTTGAAAGTTACATCAATGTCCGTATCCTGCGTGCAAGACGAAGCCTGAGCCGGCTTGGGCGTGTCTCCATAGTGACACAGCACCACGCGGATGGTGCCGGTGCCCGCAGCCGGCGCTGCATCGGCTGTGAAGCGTACACCCAATGGACGACCCTGGCCATCGACGTCTGTAGTGCTCACGCTGATTCCCGCGCCTGTTGCCATATAAAACACGCGGTGTTCCTCCGCCTCGGCTTCCACCTCTGCCGTGATGTTTACCGGCGGATTCTCAAGACGATTCTCGAACAACACCCGGCCGGTGTAGCTCATGCCTGCAGCGAAGTTGAGCGCACCAACCTGCGCGCTTGGAGCGGTGGGACCTGCGCCGTCCGGATCGTCGATGTATGCCACGAGCGGCGCGCCGCCACCCGTAGGCGTAAACGTCAGCGTCACTCGCGTGATCAGCTCCTGCTCACCGCCGGGGGCGGTGGATGAGTCGCCGCACGCGGCGAACGCGAGCAATACGGTGGCTGCCGTGAATGCGCGAGTGGCGCGGTTCGGAATTGTCTTCATCTGCAATCTACTCCGGTGGTCGTTGTGGAGATCCTGACGATCGATTCGTCCTTAGTACTTCAGCATCGTGCAGCGAACGCTGCCTCAGTTGATTGGCACGCGCACGCGTAGCACGACGTCACGTCCCGCATCGTTCACGAACAAGCGATATCGGCTCAGGTAGTCGCGAAACCGCGTGTCCAGCGCGTTGTTCATCGAGAGCGACACATCGAGCTCGCGTCCGAACAACATCAGGCCCGCGGTGCCAACCTCTGCTTGCAGCAGCTGATAGCCTGAGGTCGGCAGGGTATAGATTGTGCCCTGCGGCACACCGTCCTGTCGGCGCACAAGTGTTGCTCCCCCGCCAACATGCCACGCACCGATCCTCGCGCTCTGCCCCACGATGCGCCCTTGAAGCAGCGCACGGTCGGCCGGCATGTCATATAGCGGCTGCGAATTCTCCCGGTTCGTACCCCGAACAGCGTTGGCCGTCCCGCGAAGCTCAAGCCAGCGCTGCACGGTCCACACTCCAGCGAGCTCCACACCACGCAGCCGCGCATCAGCCTGCTCATAGTTGTAGGCCGGAAATGCACCGCGCAGCGTAAACACCGGTTCCCGCGGGCGCAGATAGATGAAATCGTTGATCACGTTGTTGTACGCCGCGAGATCCAGCGAGACACGCTGCCCCGCAAACCGTAGTCCCGCTTCGACACCGAGCGAGCGTTCAGCGACCAGGTTCTCTTCGCCCAGTTCGTATTGTGCCGTTCCGTGATGCACACCCTGCGCGTAGCGTTCGTTGACCGTTGGCGGACGCCACGCCCGCGCGATACGCAATGACGCATTCCACGCATTTCCGAGACGGACCGCCGCGCCCAGCGAACCCGAAAAGCCGCCCCAGGAATGCGTGCCTGCAGCACTTCTGATACCCGCATCGGCAAACGCCAGTGTTGTCTGCGAAATGAAGTCCCCGCGAACACCGCCCGTTACCGACAGGCGTCCCGTGCTCCACTCCTCTTGTGCGTACAACGCTCCCTGACGCTGGTCGAAGCCCGGAATCAGGAACGCCTTGCCCAGCGTCTGGTTGCCCTGCACCTGAGCACTCGCGCCCACCGTGCCGAACAAACCGTTCCATGTCGCGTGCCGAAACCGCACGTCGAGCGAGTTGGTGAACAGCTTGAGATTGAACGCCGGCACATTCTGGAAGCGCAGCGGACCGTGCCCGTCGTACTCGCGACGATGATTGTATTGCAAACCGTATACGACTTCGAGCTCGCCGCCGCTCAGTCGC
Organism: Gemmatimonadaceae bacterium; assembly: GCA_041747275.1. GTDB lineage: Bacteria > Gemmatimonadota > Gemmatimonadetes > Gemmatimonadales > Gemmatimonadaceae > JAABRT01. The sequence goes on from JBGTFN010000213.1 coordinate 5,098, forward strand.
GCGAACGTGCTGCGCCAACGCGCCGTGGTATGAGACACACGCTGATTCGGACTGCCGATGTCGTACGAGAAGGCGGAATCCCTCGGCGGCGTGGTCATCGCGCGCTGCAGATCCTCGAAGCTGCCCGCATGCGCCTGACGCAACACGCCAAGCTCGGTGGCAAAGCGACTCACCAGCAGTTCACTCGTTCCCCAGCCTCGCTGCACACCGAACGTGGCACTTCCGTTGAGTTCGCGAAATCCGGTGTTCGACAAGTAGTAGTCCGGCGCTGCGCCGTTGCCTGCGACACGGGTAGTGAGCCGCAGGCGATACCCCGTGCGACCAACCAACGGAAGCATGAGTCCGCCGCCGTGCACGCCGAAGGACACCGCGCCCTGCCGGCTGTTGGAGAAGGCGTTCAGCGATACCTCTCCGCGTGTCGGACCGGAATCCCGCACTGCCGCGTGATCGATGCGCACGACGCCGCCGAGCGCATCGGCTCCATACAGTACGGTCGCGGCGCCGCGCACCACCGTTACGGCATCCGCATCGAAGCTGTCGAGATTCGGCGCGTGCTCTGTGCCCCACTGCTGATCTTCCTGACGCAACCCTGCGTTCAGCACCAGCACACGCTGCGAGTTGAGGCCGCGAATCACCGGCTTTGCAATGCTCGGCCCAAGCTGGATCACGGACACGCCAGGCAAGTTCTTGATCGTCTCCCCCAGCGTCTGTCCTCGCATCGCATTCAGCGCGGTTGCGTCGAGCGTAGACATGGCGGCCACACGTTCCAGCGCGTCGATCAACGTATCGGCCGTCACATCAACGGCCTGCAAGGTGATGTTGCTTGCGCTGAGCACGATCTTGAGCAGCACGTCTTCACGCGACAGGTCGACCACGCGCTCGAGCGGCGTGTAGCCGAGCATTCTCACGCGCATGACCACACGCCTCGCTGGCAGGTCGCGAAAGTCGAAGCGGCCAGCACCGTCGGTCCGCGCGCGACGCATCACGCTCGCGGCATCTCCCCAGACCACGCTGATTTCGGCACCGCGCAGCGGTTCGGAGGACGCAGAATCCTCGAGAACTCCATGCAGGTGACGGCCAGCCTGCGCATGAGCAGTGCCCGCGATCATCATGGCTGTCAACAGCAGCGCCAGAGGGGCCAGCCTGGGCAATCGCCACGGACGCACGAGAGTCGCTCGCAGAATGCGAGCCAAGCGTCGAAGCGTCGAGACGAGTGGCATGCGGTCGGTCACGAGCACAGAACGAGACACAAACAGATACGAACCGGGATAGGAACTAGTTTGACAGCGAACGATTCTTGAGGACACGGGCACTCGGTCGAGGACCTGATAGATAATGATAAGCCGTCATCAACACCAGTGTTCCAAGTCACCGCTAGCCACGATGCCAGACCTTCGGCTATCGTGCACTTGCTGTCCTCTTCTCCTCTGACCCGCTCATGCTCCTGATACTGGTCGTTGCGATGCTTGCGGGCTGTGCCATAGCAGGCGCCTGGTACGGCCGACTCCAGGAGCGGGCCGGGTGGACCCGCCGACTGCTGGAGCGTGGCATCAATCCCAACACGTTGTACCCGCGTGGCAGTGGCATGCCTCGCGCTCCGCTCGAGCCGCTCGACCCGGAAGCAGATGCGATGCGAGACACCATGGAGGACATGGCCCGTGAGGTGGAGCGGATCGCGGAAGGACAGCGGTTCCTGACGCGCGTGCTTACCGAAAAACGCGCCGATCCCCCTGCGTCCGACGAGAGCCGCCCCGCTCGCGATGAGAACGGCCCAGCTCGCGACGGGGCCCCCCCGCTTCGTCCGCCCGAGTAGCTGGTGTCAGCCCCGCGATCCCACCTTGCCTCCAACATGCGCCCAGAGCGCGCGCTCAACCGCTGACGGTGTCCACTGCCCGCCCAGGTGTGTCGCACGCTCGCGGAGCGCGGCGGCGTACCTGCCATAGTATGAGGGCGTGAAGGCAGGCTTGCCGAGCTCCGGCACCTGCGCCGCCACGAGTTCATCGAGAAACGGATACACGCTGGGCTTGAATGCCGACATGACCGCCGACGCAGTGGCAGGTCCAACACCGGAAAGAGCCGCTATCGTAGCGATCGGAGCGCTTTCATGCGGCACCTGTGCAAAGGCTTCGCGCGTGGCACGGGCTACCTCGTCTATTTCATTGCCGCGCACGAGTACCAGGTTGCGAGCGCGCCACACTCCGCGCGCCATCTTCCATTCCGTGATGCGAACGAGCTCGTCGTGCGTAGCGAACGGCGACTCACGCGCATGCAGCACCGCAGGAAGTTCTGTCTGATACCATGCGTCGTGTGCTGCGAGTGAAGCGACGCCTTGCGCAGCGATGACATCACCGTAGGCGGCCAGCGCCTCCCGCCACGATGCTTCGCGCGAGTTTTGCCACAGTGTGGACATTCGGTTGTTCATGGAATGTTTCCGGCCGACGCGAATCCCTGCAGCCGTGATAACACGTGTGCGGGTGTGACGACCAGCGTACGCTCGCGCGACGCACCGATGACCGCCAGCTGCGCGAGCGTCCAGCGATTGCAGTTCCGCCACCACGAGTAGCGGCCGAACGCACGGTGGAATCGCCCACGATATCCGGGCACTCTGGCAAACGCCTGCGCGCGCGCACCAGTGTGATCGCGGACAATCCAGCGCTCGAGTTGAGTCGTGAGCGTCACCATTTCGGCAGCGGACACATCGCGTCGGTGCAGCGCTCTCAGGCCAAGCGACTGATCGGGGGCCCTGACGTGATGCGCTACATATGCCACGGCCTCGGTTGGAAGAAACAGGGTGGCGAACACCGACCATGGCGCGTAGCGCGATTCCATGTAGAAGCGACGGTCGCCCCAGGCAAACTCCGCGTACGAGCCGCTGGAAGCAGGCTCAGCGTTGACATGCTCGAGCGTCCAGTTGCGTGGCTGTTCAACGAAAATGGCGGTGTGATAGCCATAGTCGGCCACATACACGGCAAACCGGCGCGCTGAGTCTGCTGAAGTAAGCGCGGGGAGATGGACGGACCCCCCTGGCGCTATCGGACGGTCCGACGCCAGCATCGGCAGCACCACCAAAAGGCCGAGCATGGCCACAGCGGCGAGAAGCGTGCCCGCACGCTTTCCCGGCCGGAAACGGCTGCGAGGGACTTCGGTCGACATGCCACAAGCTAGTGCACCAATCGTTACGAATCTCGTTTCGGATCGCCCTCCAGATGGTCGATACTCAGAACATCAGGGTGCCGTACTCATCCGTATCGCCTAGCTTGACACGACCCTTCGGCTCTCCTCCGTCTCTACGCATTGCCTCGCTGTCGAGTCCGCCAACGTGTCGCACCACGGTGCGCCAACCGCGTCATGTCACTGATTGCCGCACCGCTCACGGCGCTCATAATGGCACTGACGGGGCCGGGCTCGGTTGCGGCCCAGAACCCGATCGACTCGATCGCGGTGCGAACTGCCGAGCGGGCGATCGACTCCCTGCAGGGGACGCCAGACCATAAGGCAATCGCGAGGGTCTGGAAACGACTCGGTGATCTGCACGATTCCGTGGACAATCGCGGGCCAGCCAGCACGGCGTACGGCGAGGCGTTGCGATTTGCGGAACGCTCGAAGGACTCCGCCACGCTGTCCGCGGTCTCGAACAACCTGGGCTTGCTGCACTGGGGCGCCAATCGCTACGACAGCGCCCTCACGCATCTGTCGCGCGCGCGGGATATCCGGCAGGCACTCGGCGACCGACTCGGTCTCTCCCGCACGCTCAACAGTCTTGGCGCGTCCTATTACCAGCTCGGCTACTACGAACCGGCGCTCGACGCGTTCCTGCAGGCGCTCGAGATGCGTCGAAGCGACCGTGATCTCGGTGGCGTGTCGGTGATGTTCACCAACATCGGCAAGACGTATCACGACTGGCGACAGTTCGAACGGGCGCGACCGATGCTCGAGCGCGGTGTAACCACCGCTATCGCGGAGCGCGAACCCGTAGCGGCTGGATACGCGCTCAACTCGCTCGCCGCGCTGCATCTCGACATGGGCGAGTATGCGCGTGCCCGCATCTTCATCGACAGTTCTGTCGCAACCTACATCGGCACCAACTCGAGGATGGCGCGCAGCGACTCCTTGAGCGGGTGGGCACTCAACACGATCGCCTCTGGTCTGCTGCTGGTGCGACAGGGACGGCCGGCCGAAGCGCTTTCGCAGCTCGACTCTGTGCTTCGTGGCGGTGAACGGCGAGGAAGCATTCGCGGTCAGGCGCGCGCACTGCTCTACATCGGCGAGGCCCACGCGGCGCTTGGCAACCGTGAGCGTGCGCGGGACGCACTCACGCGATCGCTCGGCTTTTCACGCAGCGTGGCGCAACGAGTGTTGATGCTCGACGCGCTCGCGCAACTGGCCAACCTCGAGGAGAACGCTGGCAACACGCGTAGCGCGCTTGCGTACCTGCGAAGCCATCAGGCGCTGCGGGATACCATCTTCGATCAGTCCACCGCACAGCGCATTGCCTCCATGGAGGCGCGTGCGGAGGCGGATCGTGTACGACAGTCCAACGAACTGCTGCTCGCCTCACAGCGAGAGCAGGACGTCGTCATTGCTCGCGGTGAGATCGTCGTGGTGCTCGGCAGCGTGATCCTGGTGCTGGCGTTGGTGGTGCTGGGCCTGCTTGTGTACTTCAACCACAAGGGCCGCGCGCGTGAGGCATTGCTCGCGAGCACAAACATCGAGCTGAAGCACGCCAACGAAGAACTTCGCACCGCCCTTACCGAGGTGCGCGCGCTTTCCGGACTCATCCCGATCTGCGCGAAGTGCAAGAAGGTTCGCGATGACGAAGGCTTCTGGGAGGCGGTGGAGACATACATTGCCAATCGCTCCGAAGCCACGTTCAGTCACGGCATCTGCACGTCATGTGGGCCTGAGCTTTACGGCGAGCACTGGCCGAGCAGCGATCTCGTGGCCACCGACGGCGAGTAACGCAGCACGAAGAACCCTTCAGTGCGACTCGTCACCACGATGTTGCCGCTTGCAAAGAACGGATAGTTGCTCCACGAGCCGCCGAAGCCCGGTGTGTCGGGCCAGTTTGGCGCGGTATCGAAATATCCGGCGGCCACCGGCTGCAGAGGATTGCACACATCCACGACGCGCAGCCCGAACTGATACGTGGACGCGAACATGTGCGAGCCCACGATGTAGTGATTGTGATCGGTGGCCGGATTGGGGCCAAAGAACTCGCCCACGAGTACCGGGTCATCGAGTTCCTGCACATCCCAGATGAGCGTGCGTGTCCCGGCAAGTGCGAAACGTGACTCGTCGAGTTCGTCATTCACCAGGAAGTACCGCTGATCCGTGGTGAGCCATCCCTGATGTGTGTACGCGGACTGCGGATAGCTCGCGCGTCCGACCGCCACAGGCGATGACTTGACAGTGACGTCGGCGATACTCAAGTGTGTTTCGTTGCTGCCGAAGCAGATTTCGCGATCGCGATAGCGCGTGTCGGGTCCGCGGTACAACACGCACTGCACATCGTGAGTGTATCCCGTCGCTGCGCGTCCGGTGAAGGGATCCGCAAAACAGCCCGCAAACGCTGGCGTGCCCGGGACGCGGATGTCCACCATGTGCAATCCGCCACCGCATGTGTTGCCGCCTCCGCTCGCGCCCACGATGTAGGCAAAGCCAGTCTCCTCGTTGATCGCGATGTTGTGCGCACTGTTTACTTGCCGGTATGTCGTGGTCGGCGCGAAGGTGCGTGGTACGCCAGCGTGCGTTCGCAACTGCCGCAGGTCGAACACCTGCATGCCGTGCGCACCTGCTGCATCGGCGACGATGAACGCATGATTGGCGTACACTTTCACATCGTGCCAGATGTTCGCCATCGCGCCGGATGTGATTGGAAGATGCCCGAGATACGCCGGATTGACCGGATTACTCACGTCCACGAACGCCGCACCATCCCGGCGCATCACGATGGCGTATTCCTTTTTCGTGAGCGGATCGGTCCAGCCCCAGAGGTCGTTCAAGTCGACGTTCGCATTGCCCCCCAGGCCCGAGACCGGCAGAAACGACAGCAGGTCTACGCGGTCACACGGAAACGGACCCGCCACCCCCGCGCATGGGATTGCTGCGCCCAGCAGGGGCCCACCGACCGGAGATGTAAGCGTCACTTCCACTGGGCGAGTAATCGCTGTACCGGCTCCGAAGTCTACGCTGATGTCGGTGGTACCCGGCGAGACAGCCGTGACAACGCCCGAAGGGTCAACGTGTGCGACGGTGGAGTCGGACGATCGCCAGACGAGCGGCAGGTCGGTAATCACGCGAGAGCGCGCGTCCAACGCAGTCACACGCAGCTGTTGCTGTGCGCCAAGCACGGTGATTTGTGTCGGTGCGGAAGGTGATAGCGAGACACTGGTCGGCGTTTGTCTCACGGTGAACGCGGCCATGCCCGCGAGGCCCGCGGTGCTGGCCACGATGGTATCCATGCCGTTGGCAACGGCCGTAACCAGTCCACTGTCGCTCACCTGCGTGGCGCCGGAACCTCGCCGGCTCCACGCAATCGCGTGGCCGGTGAGCACCTGACCGTTGATATCCGTTACCTGCGCGGTCAGACGGGCTGTATCGCCGAGTGCAGCGAAGGAGCGAGTCTCGGGCGAGACTGAAATGCGGTGCGGGGGGAGCGGC
>JBGTFN010000214.1:0-3244 GCA_041747275.1 Gemmatimonadaceae bacterium
ATCCGTTCGAAGGAATGCTCCTGCTGTAAACCGATCTTGACAGTTACCGTCCCGGCTAGAATATGTCGTTCCACTCAGACCCGCCAGAGTCGGACGAACGCTGCCGCCGAGCGCGCAGTCCCTGCCCAACCGACCTTGCGAGCCGATCGAGCATTTGAGGTCACCTGTTGGCGAGGAGCTCGTAATGCAACGTTGCACGGCTGGATACATGGACGCGTGGAGCGGTGCTGCCGTGATCGGCATTGCCATGACTGCCTTGGCAAGCGCGGCAGAAGCACAAGTCGGTCGAATCTCCGGCACCGTTCTATCAACCGAAGATGCGGCGCCCGTGATCGGCGCGCGCGTGACGGTGCTCGGCGCGAACGTCATCACGATAACCCGTGAGGACGGACGCTACACGTTGACGGTGAACCCGGGCACGTACTCGCTGGTGAGCGTGCGCATCGGCTTCGCTCCGGATACGGTAACCGGCGTAGTGGTGCGCTCCAATGAAGTCACCAGCGCAAACCTTACGCTCGCCCCCTCGCTCGCTCAGCTCGGCAGCGTCCTCGTCACGGGCTACGGCGTGACGCGGTCGGAAGCCGATCGCACCGGTGTCGCTCAGACGGTGAGTGAACGCGAGTTCAACACCGGGCGCATCACGCGTCCGGAGGATCTGCTGCAATCGAAGGTGGCGGGCGTGCAGATCGTCGATAACAACGAACCGGGCGCCGGCGTGTCGATTCGTGTTCGCGGCGGCACGTCGATCTCGAGCAGCAACGAACCCCTGTTCGTGCTCGACGGTGTGCCGATCATCGAAGGCAACGGCGTTGGGTCGGGGCGCAATCCGCTGAACTTCATCAACCCCGGCGACATCGAATCGATTACGGTGCTCAAGGACGCGTCCGCGACCGCGATCTACGGTTCACGTGGCGCGAACGGCGTGGTGATGATCACCACAAAATCAGGCGCCGAAGGCACGCTCGTCACCTATGGATCGTCCGCATCGAACTCGGTGGTGGTGCGCAATCCTGACTTGCTGAGCGCCGCCGAGTTCCGCGCGGCGGTGACGGAGTATGCGCCCAACAACGTCGCGGGGCTGGGCAGTGCCAACACCGACTGGCGTGAGGCGGTGCAGCGCAGCGGCTTCGGTCAGCAACACGACCTGGCAGTCGCGGGTACGCGCGATGAGATGCGCTATCGGCTCTCGCTCGGTTTGCTCGATCAGGACGGCGTGTTGCGGGGCACGAATACACAGCGACTCTCGGCATCGATCGCGTACAGCGACCGACTGTTCGGCGATCAGCTCGAGCTCAAGACCAACGTCAAGGGCAGTCGCACTACAGACCTCTTCACGCCGGGTGGTGTGATCGGATCGTCGACGTCGTTCGCGCCGACGCAGCCGATCAACCGCGATGATGGCACCTTCTTCGAGTGGAACGATCCGCTCGGTCCGAACAACCCACTCGCGGACCTGCGGCTCGTGCAGGATCGTGGTACCGCGTTTCGCAGCATCGGCAGCATCGAGGCGCGCTATCTGATACCGGTCATCAGCGGTCTCTCGGCAACGCTTCGCACCGGCTACGACGTGTCGCAAGGCGAGCGCACTTTCTTCTCGCCGAGCGTGGCACGCGAGGAAGTCGAGACGGGACGCGGTGGACGATTCAACCGGAGCAATCCTCGACAGGTGAACACATTGCTCGAGGTGTTCTCCAACTACCAGCGCCGCGTCGAGTCGCTGGCGAGCGACATGGATTTCACGGTGGGATACACGTATGAGGATCGCTCGGGCGACTTCCCGTCGTTCTATGCCGAGGGGCTGTCGTCCGACCTGCTTGGCCAGAGTGGCGTGCCCACGTCCACGTTGCAGCAGAACTTTCTCGACATCCAGGAGAGCCGCCTTATCTCGGGACTCGCGCGTGTGAACTGGACGATGAATGACCGGTATCTGCTGACCGCGAGCGTTCGGCGCGACGGTTCCTCTCGCTTCGGGCCCGCAAACCAGTGGGGTGTGTTTCCGTCCGCCGCGTTTGCCTGGCGCGTATCGCAGGAGAACTTCATGATGGACCAGGGGCTGTTCTCGGATCTGAAGCTGCGCGTTTCGTGGGGCGTGAACGGCAACCAGGCGTTCGGCAACTATCAGGCGTATCCCACGTATTCGATCGGCGGTGTACGCGCGCAGGCACAGTTCGGCAACGATTTCGTGGCCACGATCAGGCCGAGCGCCGTGGACCCGAACATCAAGTGGGAACAGACCACATCCACCAACTATGGCGTGGACTGGGGCATCATGCGCAACCGCATTACCGGGTCGGTGGAATACTACACCAAGACCACTGACGATCTCATCTTCACCGTTCCCGTGGCGGCGGGCACCAACCTGTCGAACTTCGTGACCACGAACATCGGCAGCATGCGCAACAATGGAGTGGAGTTCTCGCTCAACGCGGCGCTCTTCACGGGCGGCACTGATGGTTTCCGCTGGGACGCGAACTTCAACGCCGCCAGCAACACCAATCGTCTCCTGCGCGTGAACGTGATCGGTTCGGGTGATGAACAGATCCTGGTGGGCGGAATCGCCGGTGGCGTCGGAAGCACGATCCAGGTGTTGCAGCCGGGGTTCCCGGTCAACTCGTACTTCGTCTACCGCCACCTCCGCGGCAGCGATGGCCGGCCGATCTACGATGACACCAATGGAGACGGCACAATCAACGAGGCCGATCTCTACGAAGACCTGAACGGCGATGGCGCGATCAATCAGGATGATCGCGCACCGTTCCGGAATCCCGCGCCGCGCTGGATTCTCGGCCACACGTCGATCTTCGGCTGGAAGCGCGTTGACGCCAGCCTCACCGCCCGCGCGTATCTCGGCAACTATATCTACAACAACGTCGCCTCCAACCTGGGTCACTACAGCGCCGTGCGCGGCGCGGCGCCGGCCAACCTGCACGGCTCCGTGCGCGACAACGGTTTCGTCAATCCGCAGTATTTCTCCGATGTCTACATCGAGGACGCATCGTTCCTGCGCCTGGACAACCTGACGGTTGGTTACACCATCGGCGCACTGCGATCCGTTTCGCAGCTTCGCATTTTCGGCACGGTGCAAAACCTCTTCACCCTCACGCCGTACAGCGGCGTCGATCCGGTGGCGGGCATCAATGGCATCGACAACAACATCTTCCCGCTCGCGCGCACCTTCACCACGGGTATCAATGTCACGTTCTGACCAGAGCGCCGTTCGGCGCACGATCCCCGCGGCTTCACG
>JBGTFN010000215.1:0-18189 GCA_041747275.1 Gemmatimonadaceae bacterium
ATCGAGGAATGGGGCGGCATCACGTACGCGCTTGCCGGACTGGATGCCGCGCTGTCCGATGAGTGGGAGATCGTACCCCTGCTCAAGGTCGGTGAAGACCTGGCGGATCGCGCACGAACGTTCGTGCACAAGCTGCAACACATTGCGCCTGACGCCGCGCTCGTGGCCGTTCCGTATCCGAACAACCGCGTGGAATTGCGCTACATCGACGCGGAGCGGCGCAGCGAGTATCTGAGCGGCGGCGTGCCGGGGTGGACGTGGCTGGGACTCAAACCGTTGCTCGAATCGGCTCGGCTCGATGCCCTCTACATCAACTTCCTGAGCGGGTGGGAACTCGATCTCGAGACCATGCAGCTCATTCGCGCGCACTTTGCGGGCCCGATCTACTGCGACCTGCACATGCTCGTGATGGCCGTGCAACCTGACGGACTGCGGGTGCCGCGTCCGCTGCCGGATGTCGCGGCGTGGTGCAGCTGTTTCGATGTGCTGCAGGTGAACGAAGACGAGATGGCGATGATGGCACCCGACCCGATGATGCTCGCCGCAACCTCGATGGCAGCCGGTGTGTCGTGTCTGTGCGTGACGCTCGGCAGTCAGGGCACGATCTATGTCGCGGCACCCGGATTCGAGCACGTGGGCGATATTCCGGCGCGAGGCGCGATTGCCACCGGCCCTCGCGGCGGCTTCGGCAGCCTCGGCGCGCTGCGTACTGCGCGCGTTCCGGCAGTCGCTGCCAACGTGTCCGGAGACGGTGATCCGACCGGATGCGGCGACGTCTGGGGCGCCACCTGTTTCTCGCGACTGCTGTCCGGTGATAAGTTGGAAGACGCCATGTCGCGCGCCACTCGCGCTGCCGCACGAAATGTCGAACATCGCGGAGCCACTGGGCTCGCGTCCTATCTTCGGGGGGAGCTGCACATCTCGTGACGACGGTCATCAATGTTCCGCCATCGCTGGATGAGCAGTCGTTCGAGCAGGTCATCGAGCAGCTCGCGCCGCTGCCGCTGGACCAGAAGGTGCTGTTCGACGCACGCCACGCGCGCTGGGCGTCGCCATACGGACTGACGGCGCTGCTGTGTGCTGCGCAGTCGCGTGAGGAGCGTGCAACGTTCACCGTGCCTGAACATCCGGACACGGCCTCGTACTGGGCACGCACCGGATTCTTCCGACACGCTGCCGATGTGTTCGAGCTGCACGGAAATGTGCCGCGCCAGCGCGAGGGCCACGATTCCGATGTGCTGCTGGAGATCACGCCCGTGACACAGAGCGACGACGTGCACACGGTGGTCGGCCGGATCCAGCAGAAAGCCGCCGAAATCCTGCATGGTCAGTTGCATCTGGAGACGGCGGCAACGATGGGTTTCGGCATGACGCTCAGCGAAGCGTGCCAGAACATCGTGGAGCACGCGGGACGCGGCGGTTGGGTGGCCGTACAGACATACAGTTTTCGCAAACGGCTTGGCCGGCGCGTCGTCGTGATCGCGGTGTGCGACGCCGGCATCGGATTTCGTCAGTCGCTCGAAAGCGCGCCGGGTCACGCGCGCGATGATCGCTGGGGTGACGCGCGAGCGCTCGAGTCGGCGGTGGTGCACGCGGTGAGCCGGTTTCGACACGGCGATGCCGGACGCGGTCAGGGATTGGCGGGAATCCGGCGGTACGTCTCCCGCTGGGACGGCAAACTGACAGTGCGCAGCGGCAGCGCGCGTATTGCGCTCGTGCCGTCATGGGACGAAGATGAACCGATGCGTGAAGGTCTCCCGGTGTTTCCCGGTGCACAGGTGCAGATCATGATCCCCGAGCGATTGGCCGGCGATCCCGCGCCAGCCGCCCGCGCACGTGGCGGAGAACGCGCCAAATGATGCACCACATCGATGTCAGCACGGTGCTTCGTGGTGCGGTGTGCGAGCTGTATTCCAATCTCGTGACGCGGCCCACCGGTGCGGCGGTGCGCACGGCGATCGAGGCGCTGCTGGCCGAGCGACATCCGCCCACGATCACCACGATCGATTTTTCGCACGTGAACCTGCTCGACTTTTCCTGCGCCGACGAGATCGTGGCCAAGCTGCTGCTGCGGCACGTCGACGCGGACGACACCGATCGCTACGTGTGTTTTCGCGGCATGCGTGAAGATCACCTGGACGCCGTGGAAGCGGTGCTCGACCGACGCTCGCTTGCCCTCGTGTGGGACCGTGACGGGTGGCCCGAGTTGCTGGGTCGCGTGGACGCGGATGAACGTCGGCACTGGGATGTGGTGCGCGCTGGCGGGCCCGTGTGGGCGCCCAGCGTCGCCAGCACACTGGGCAACAGCGCCGCCGACGCCGAATCGCAGCTCACGCGTCTGTGGCGTCGCCGACTGCTCATGCGTCAGGAGAACGGCTTCATCGTGCCGCGAGGCGCGACGGGAGTCGCGGCATGAGCAGCGGAGGTAATCCCGGGGGCCCTCGCATCGGCCGTGGTGTCTTTTCCGGTTTCGCTCCGCCCCTGCAAGTCGTCGGGTTCATCAGTACGAGGCGCGGCGATCCGGAGCGGGGGCCGCTCGTTCGCATGCGTCCCGACGACGCCCTGATCCGACTGCTCACCGACGGCGAACTGGTGCGTGTGATGGGTCCGCGCCGCAGTGAGTTTGCCGAACTCGTGCTCGACGACACGTTGCCGCGCGGCGGCATCGTGGTGCGTGACCTCGCTGGTGTCAGCGTGACCGAAATTGTGCGGGTGATCAAGGCCGACTTCGATTCGCCGCGCACGACGTGACTTTCTCTTTATCCCGCTGATTGCGATGTCAGAGCGTTCCCAGTCTGAGTCCCCGTCGTTGCAACGATCCACGCTTGCCATTCACGGAGGTCGTGCGCATTCGTCGCCGGGCGATGCGGTAGTCCAGCCGTTGGTGCAGTCGGTGAATCATGTGCAGCCGGTAGGCACGCCTGAGGGCCTGCTCTACACACGCTACGCAAACACGCCGAACGCACTTGTGGTGCAGCGGCGCATCGCCATGCTCGAAGGCGCCGAGTCATCGCTGGTGCTGTCGAGCGGCATGGGCGCTACGTCATGCACGATGCTGTCGCTGCTGCGGCCGGGCGATCACCTCGTCACCAGCAACTGGATCTACGGTGGCACGCGCAAGCTGTTCGATCTGGAGCTGCCGGCCATGGGCGTGACCGTCACCTCGGTCAATCCAACGGAATCCCGCAGCTGGCGGCGCGCAATCACGAAGCAGACACGCGTGATCTTCCTCGAGTCGCCGGTGAACCCAACCACCCGCGTGCTCGACCTGCGCCCGCTCACCGCACTGGCCAAGGAACATGGACTGGCGCTGGTGATCGATGCCACATTCGCGAGCCCGATCAACTTTCGGCCGCTCGAACACGGCGCGGATGTCGTCATTCACTCGGCGACCAAGTACCTGAACGGACATCACGACATTCTCGCGGGCGTTGTCAGCGGCACCGAGTCAATGGTGGACGAAGTGCGGCACAAGATGATGGTGTGGGGCCAGGCGCCTGATCCGTTCGCGCTGTGGTTGCTGGAGCGCGGACTCAAGACGCTGGACGTGCGCGTGCGTCGCCAGAACGAGTCGGCCATGCGCATTGCCGAGTGGGCGGAGACGCATCCTGCGATTGCACGCGTGCACTATCCCGGACTTGCGTCGCATCCGGATCACGCACTCGCCCGCGAGACACTCGACGGATTCGGCGGCATGATGGCCATCGAGCTGCGTGACGGCGGAGACGCGACAGCTCGAGTACTCGCACGACTTCGCCTGATCACGCATGCGCCGAGCCTCGGCGGTGTGGACTCACTGGTGAGCGAGCCGCGATACACCTCGCACGCACACATGACCGCCGCGGCACGCGAAGCGATCGGCATTCCGGATGGATTCTTGCGACTCAGCATTGGGCTCGAAGACGCCGAAGACCTGATCGCCGATCTTGCTGGCGCGCTGGACTAACGGCGTGTCGGGCGTATTGCGGCTCGATGCCGTCACGAAGGAATATCCACGCACGGGCGTGGCGCTCAAGGACGTGTCGTTCGCGGTGGACAAGGGCGAGTTCCTGTTTCTCACGGGACCGAGCGGATCGGGCAAGAGCACATTGCTCAAGCTGCTGTCGTTCGCAGAGCGCCCCACGTCGGGTGAAGTGAAAGTGAGCGGTTTTTCTTCCACCACGTTGCGCGACCGGGAGATTCCGCAGTTGCGCCGCCGCCTGGGCATTGTCTTCCAGGACTTCCGGCTGTTGACCGACCGCACGGTCGAGGCAAATATTGCGTTCGCCCTCGAGGTCACCGGTACACCGGCTGCGTCGATTGGCGGCAAGGTTGGACGGCTGCTAACGCAGGTCGGACTCGCCTCGAAGGCAACGGCGATGCCGCACGAACTCTCAGGTGGTGAGCAGCAACGCGTGGCGATTGCGCGCGCGCTCGCGAACGATCCATTTCTGCTGCTGGCGGACGAGCCCACAGGTAATCTCGACGAGCGCGCCACGCGTGGGATTCTGCAGTTGCTGCGCGAAATCAATGCGATGGGCACCGCCGTCATCATGGCGACGCACGACTTGTCGCTGATCATGCGCAGTGGTTATCGCTATCTCGAACTGGAGCGCGGCGCGTTGCTTTACGACGGCACCGACGCGCGTGCACTGTCGAGGCACCAATGAGACTCGCCTTTCGCGAAGCGCTGCTGGCGTTCAGGCGCGCGCCGCTGCTGAGCATGCTCGGCATCACCACGATTGCATTCTCCCTTTTTGCGTTTGGCCTGTTCGGACTGGTGGCGCTCAACATTCGTGAGGCGCTACGCGCGGTGGAAGATCGCGTCGAGCTTCGCGCGTTTCTCGTCGACGGAACAAGCGAAAACGCACTCGCCGCTGCACTGGGTGACATCTCGGCGTTTCCCGAGGTGCGCGAAGTCGGATATGTCAGTCCAGACTCCGCACTGGCGCGCTCTCGCGAGGAGCTGGCCGAGTTCAGCGATGTCTTCGATGCATCGGTCTTGCCGGGATCACTCGAAATTCGACTGAACGAAGGCTTCCGCGACCCCGTGACCGTGCAGGCATTGGCCGATCGCATCGCCACCTATCCCTTCATCGACGATGTGCGCTTTGGGCAGGAGTGGGTCGCGAAGCTGTATCGCGTGCGCACGCTCTCTGTGATGGCCGGCGCAGGACTCGGAGTGGTGTTCGCGCTCGTTGCCGTGCTGATCATCGGCAGCACGATTCGCATGGCTGTACTCGCCCGTGCACGCGAGATCGAGATCATGCGACTGGTTGGCGCAACCAACGGTTTTGTGCGCATGCCGTTCCTGATTGAAGGACTGCTGAAGGGTGCCTTGGGCGGCGCGCTCGCCGTGGCGCTCACTTGGCTGACGCATTCCGTGGTTTCGCAGTCGCTGTTCGAAACGATCTTCTTCACGCCCGCGCAGGCAGCACTTGGCGTACTGGCCGGTGCGGCGCTCGGATTTCTCGGCAGCATGGTGTCGGTGGGACGGCATTTGCGCGCAGTGTGGAAGGACGCGTGAACCGCTGGTGGGTGATGGTGCTGATGCTGGCGCTGGCCGTGTTGGTCCGTCCGGCGGTGCGGATCGATGGTGGCGCGCTGCATGCGCAGACGCAGACCACCGAAGCGCGCCTCCGCCAGCAGCAGCAGGAGCTGCAGAAGCTGCGGCAGGAACGCGAGTCGCTCGAGAAGCGCATGGGCGATCTCACGCGAAGCGCGCGATCGCTCGCTGAAGAGGTCACGAATCTTGACCGACAGGCTGATGCGACGGCAAGACTCGTCGCCGCGCTGGAGGAGCAGCTCGCTGCGATCACCGCCGAAGTGGACTCCGCCACGGGGCGGCTCGTGCGCGCGGAAGACGAGTTGCTGAGCAAGCGGGCGGTGTTGCAGCGTCGCGTCGTGGACATTTACAAACGTGGGCCGTTGTATTCCGCGGAGGCGATGCTGTCCGCCCGCTCATTCGGCGAGCTCGTTGCCCGGTACAAGTATCTGTATGAAGTGGCGCGTCACGATCGGTCGCTGGTCGAGCGCGTTGAATCACTACGAGACCAGATTTCCGGACAGCGCGACCTGCTGGTGCGGCTGCAGGATGGCGTCGTGCGCAATCGTGAGGAGAAGGCAGCCGAAGAGCGGCGCCTGCGCACTCTCGAGCAAACGCGAGCGCGGCGATTGACGGTGGTGCAGCGCGACGCGACACAGGCGCGCGGGCGAATTGCGCAGCTCGCGCGCGATGAAGCCAAGTTGTCGAACCTCATTGCGAACCTGGAGTCGACACGTCGCCGCGCGGAGCTCGCACCGAATGCAGCGCCAACGGCTCCGTCGACGCTGCGCACCTCCGACTTCGGCAAGCTCGACTGGCCCGTCGACGGAGACATCCTGTATCGCTTCGGCCGCGTGGTGAACTCCAACAACACCACTACACGCTGGAACGGACTCGGCATCGCCGCGCGCGCTGGAACGAGCGTAAAGGCCGTTGCAGCGGGCGAAGTGATGGTGGCCGAAGCCATCGGCACATACGGCATCACCGTGATCGTACAGCACGGTGGCGGCGATTACTCGGTGTACGGATCGCTCGCAGGCGTGAGCGTGCGCAAGGGCGCAAATGTAGCGAAGGGCCAGGTCATCGGCACGGTCGGTGCGGCGGACCCTGATCTGCCACCGCATCTGCACTTCGAGATGCGTCCGCGTGGTCGCGCCGTGGACCCGCTCGAGTGGCTGCGCGGTCAGCGGCCATGATGGCGGTGGCGCGCAAGACCGCGACCAGGGCTGCGAGAAACAGCGAGACAAACGTCGCGAAGAAGACTGCGAAGAAGACCACACCCGCAAAGAAGAAAACCACGCCCTCGCAGTGGACCGATCACATCGTGGGCGAGCCGCATCCGCTCGCCACCGCTCCGGACGCTGACAGCGCACCGCTCGGCGCGCATGTGTCCATTGCCGGCGGGACCGCCAACGCCGCGCTCCGCGTACGCGAAATCGGTGCCAGTGCCGCGCAGATCTTCACGAAACAGGCCAACCGCTGGGTGGAGCGTGACGTCGACGAGACGGAAGCTTCAGCCTTTCGCGTCGCGATGTCGCAGACGTCATCTCTCTGGACCTGCGCGCACGACAGCTATCTCATCAATCTCGCGTCGCCCGATCCCGTTCTGCGTGCGCGTTCGATAGCAAGCTTCCGCGCGGAGCTCAGGCGCTGCCATGCACTGGGACTCGACGCGCTCGTCTCGCATCCGGGCAACTACATGGACGAGCGTGCGAGCGGCATCGAGCGCAATCGCGATGCAATCATCGAAGCACTCGAAGCGGAAACGGGATCTACGCGTCTGCTCATGGAGCTCACCGCCGGACAGGGCACGGTGCTCGGCGGCACGTTTCGGGAAATGGCCGACCTGATCGACTCGCTCCCCGGTTCGCTCGCGGCGCGCGTTGGTGTCTGCCTCGACACAGCGCACATCTGGGCGGCGGGCTACGACCTCGTCAACGATTACGACGGCGTGTGGGCAGCCTTCGACGACACCATTGGCTTCGCGCGCCTGGGCTGCCTGCATCTCAACGATTCGAAGGCCGCCCTGGGCTCGCATCTCGACCGGCACGAACTCATCGGTGAAGGCACGATCGGCGCCGAAGTGTTCCGCCGAATCATGACGGATTCGCGTCTGGCACACGCCCCGCGCATTATAGAGACGCCCAAGGGAGACCTGCCGGCCGCGACCGACTCCCGAATGCTCTCGCTGTTGCGCTCGTTCACTCGCGCGTGAAGATCACGCCGAGCGCTCGCGAGATGTTGACGTTGAATCCGGTGATGCGCTTCGCGGCATCGCGCGTGTAGACCACGTGCATTCCGCCCGGACCGGTAAACTCGTCGGGCGCCACAGGGCGAAGCCGGGCCACATCACCGGGCCAGCGCGCGAAAGTCATGGAGGAGGCGCTCACCGTCACCGTCCACCGGGCGGCGGCTTCCTTGCTGGTATACACGCCCCCATACTCGGCGAACGAAGCGGAGTCATACGCAATGCGAACAGGCGTGACTGGCGCGGACGTGGAAGGTGTGGCGGTCACAAACGGCAGCTGTTCCTGCAACAGTTGACGCGCCAGCACCTGCGGCGCTGCGTCACCGCGATTGCACAACATCGACACGCGAATATCCGATTCGGGATAGCGTGCGAGAAACGCGCGGTATCCGCCCGTGGCACCGCCGTGATACACGGCGCGCACACCGTACACGTCACCAAGGAACAGGCCCCCACCATAGGAGGCACCTGACCCATCACGCAGGCGACCCTCCTGCATCATTCGCTGCGACACGTTGGGCGAGCCGATGCGTCCGGCAGCGATCGCATCGGTCCACCGCTGCAGGTCGCCGACGGTGGTCAGCAGTCCGCCGTTGCCATGCACGTGTTCGAACGGCATATCCAGACGCCAGTCGCCCGTTCCGGTGGGCGAGTACGCTTGCGCCCTTCCCCGCACCAGTCGGCTGGGATCATCGCGCCAACCCGTCGCTGTCATTTCCAGCGGCGCGAAGAACTCCTTGCGGGTGAACTCGGCGAACGACGAACCGCTCACGCGGCTCACAAGAATCGCCAGCAGATTGTAGCCCGTGTTGGTGTAGCTGAACTCCGCGCCGACCGGGTGATTCAGTCCCAGCTGACGCGAGGCGATGGTCAGTGCATGTTCCTGTCGATGGTCGCGGGTGCCTCGCGGCCAGCCCTCGAGCATCGCAACCGCACCCCAGTCGCGCAGGCCACTCGTGTGCAGCATGAGATGGCGCAGCGTGATCGCATCCGCATACTTCGGAATCTCCGGAAACCATCGCTGCAGCGTGTCATCCAGCGATAGCTTGCCGCGCTCGGCGAGCAGCAGGATTGCGGCTGCGGTCACCTGCTTGGAGACCGAGCCCGCTTCGAAGATCGTGTTGGGCGTGATGGCCGCCCCTTGCTCGAGTTCGGCTTGCCCGTAACCGCGCGAGAGCAGCAGCTCGCTGCCCCGGCGCACGTCCACCGCGCAGCCGGGAGACTGCGGACCGGCGAAGCGACTGAACAGGCTGTCGGCACGCGCCATGAGTGCTGCGTCCTGAGCCTTCGCGGTTGAGATGCCGGAGAAATGCAGGACAAGAACGGCCGTTGAGGCGATGACCCGGAAGGCGAAGCGGCGCATGTGCATCGGGGTTCGAGAGTGGAAGATGTTCGCGTGAAGTCCTGCGCGGTCTTGAGGGATGGTGGCCGTGTAGTCATGTTTCCATGCCTACACTCGACCGCCTGACCGAACACAAACCGTCAGGGACAACGGCGCGGCATCGCGATCGTTGCTCCCTTCTACATCGATTCTACGGCGCCGCGCGAACGGTTGTGTCGCTCGTGGCCACTTCGAGAGGGTCGCAACACTGATGGCGACACAGATCATTCCCGATTCATCGTCCCGCGGCAGTGCGGACGGACTCGCCGGCCAGGGACTCGCGCCCGCGGGTCAGGTGCACTGGAACCTCATCGCACCCGAATTGGTCGAGGCAGCCATTCGCCGAGGCGAGGGGCGTCTGGCGGCAATGGGTCCGTTCGTCGCGGTCACGTCGCCGCACACGGGTCGATCGCCAAACGACAAGTTCGTGGTGCGTGAATCGTCGAGTGAAGCCGATGTCGACTGGGGCAAGGTCAACCAGCCCATGGAGCCGGCCCACTATGATGCGCTGCTGAGCGATGTCCGGGCGTACCTGAACGGCCTGCCCGAACTGTTCGTGCAGGACCTGTACTGTGGCGCCGATCCCGCGTCGCGCCTGAGCGTGCGCTACATCCTGCCAAACGCCTGGCACGGCAGCTTTGTGCGCAACATGTTCATTCGTCCGGCGCTCGAGGATCTCGCGGGATTCAACCCGAACTTCACCGTGTACCATGCGCCGGAGTTCCAGGCCGATCCGGCAAAGCACGGCACACGCACCGGCACTTTCATCGTGCTCAATCTCGCCGAACACACCATCCTGATCGGCGGGACGCGCTACGCAGGTGAACTGAAGAAATCGATGTTCGCCGTGATGAATTACCTGTTGCCCAAGCGCGGCCAGCTGTCCATGCACTGCTCTGCCAACATCGGTGCCGACGGGGATTCCGCTCTCTACTTCGGGCTGTCCGGCACCGGCAAGACGACGCTCTCCGCTGATCCGAACCGCAGCCTTATCGGCGACGATGAACATGGGTGGAGCGACGAGGGCATCTTCAACTTCGAGGGTGGCTGCTACGCGAAGGCGATCAATCTGTCGGCCGAGCAGGAGCCCGACATTTACGCCACCACACGCATGTTCGGCACCGTGCTCGAGAACGTGGTGCTTGATGACGTCTCGCGCGAAGTAATGTTCGACAACCAGAGCATCACCGAGAATACGCGCGTATCGTATCCGCTGCACTACATCCGCAATCATGTGCCGAGCGGACGTGGCGGCCATCCGAGGCATGTCGTGTTCCTGTCGGCCGATGCGTTCGGCGTGCTTCCGCCGATCTCCAAGCTGACACCCGAACAGGCGATGTTCTATTTCCTGTCCGGTTACACCGCCAAGGTCGCGGGCACTGAGCGAGGCGTCACGGAGCCGCAGGCCACGTTCTCAGCATGTTTCGGTGCGGTCTTCCTCGTGTGGCACCCCACGTACTACGCTGAAATGCTCGGCAAGCTGCTCCAGCAGCACGGTTCGCAGGTTTGGCTCGTGAACACCGGATGGAGCGGCGGCGCGTATGGGGTCGGCAAGCGCATGAAGCTGGCGTACACGCGTTCGATGGTGCGCGCTGCCGTCGGTGGTGCGCTGGACAATGCGCCAACGATCACGCATCCGATCTTCGGCCTTCACATGCCGACGGACATTCCCGGCGTGCCCGACGCGGTGCTTGATCCGCGCAAGACGTGGAGCGATACGGCCGCGTACGATGCACAGGCGCACAAGCTCGCGGAGATGTTTCACAAGAACATCACCAAATTCGGAAGCGCAGTGAAGCCGGAGATTCTGGCCGCCGGTCCGCTTCGCTGAGCACCGGGTCGCTCTTGGATATTCTGCGCGACCCGCTCTGGAACAACATTCGTCTTGATTCCATGGCGCTGGCGCTGCTCGACACTCCCGCCGTGCAGCGCTTGCGTTACGTGCGCCAGCTCGGGCTCGCGTATCTCGTGTATCCGGGCGCGTCGCACTCGCGATTCGAACACGCGCTGGGTGCGTACCACCTGGCAGGCGAAGCGCTGCGCCTGCTGGACGAGCAAGGACAGCTTGATGCGGCGCTACGAGAGGAATCGCAGATCGTGCGCGCGGCGGCTTTGCTGCACGACATCGGTCACTATCCGTTCTCTCATGCGCTGGAGGAGATCGGCGCAATCCATCATGAAGAGGTAGCGAGACCACTGCTGTTGGAGGGTGCCGTTGCGGACGTGCTTCGGGCGCATCTCGGCGCCGACGCACCGGAAGCTGTGTTCGCGCTCATCACCGGCACGAGCGCGAGTCCGCTGCAGGGTCTTATTTCCGGATCGCTCGACCTCGACAAGATCGAGTACCTCAAGCGCGACGCACACATGTGCGGCGTACCGTACGGCGAGATCGATGTGGACCGCCTGCTCAACTCGCTCGTGCTCGTGACGTCACCGTCCACCGGGGCGCACGGCGTCGGCGTACGTGAGAAGGGACTGTCCGCGCTCGAGTCGTTGCTGTTCGCCAAGTACCAGATGTTCCGCAACGTGTATTGGCATCACGCGGTGCGCAGCGCGACCGCGATCTACAAGCGACTCGTGGCTGAGTCCCTGGGCGCCGGCCTCATTGAAGCGACACAGGTCGCGCGGTTCACCGATGAAGGGTTGTTGCATCATCTCGATGCCCTGCCACTGCCACCCGTGGCACGCACACTGCTCGACAACCTGCGACGTCGCCGCCTTCACAAGCGAGCGCTTGAACATCCCGCCGCTGTGCTCGGCGAGGACACGGGCGAGTGGCTCGCTTCGGACTATGCACTGACGCGCCGCGTGGAAGATGCGCTCGCGCTCGAGCTGGCGATGCCGCAGGGCGCGCTACTGCTCGACTATCCCGTGAAGACGCAAATGCTCGCCCTCGACCTGCCGCTCGTGCGACGTGACGGCAGTGTGGAGCAGCTGACGGATCGTGGATGGGAAGGCGCGATCAACCTGCCGCGGCTCAGCGATGAACTGTACAAGTCCGCGCGGCGATTTCGCGTGTTCACCACCGATCGCGCGCCGGTGCCGGAGGCCGCGATGCTGGCGCTGGTGGCCATGTCAGCCGACGAGGTGCGTGCGCGACTCGAGCGCGGTGCGGCGTTGCTGGGCTGACGATTACGCGCTGATTGCGTGGCACACTCTGCGGGTGACGCCGTCTGTGTCGCGTCAGTCCTGCGGTGCGCGGTCCACGGCGCGCGCTTCGGCGAGCTTGCGCGCAATGCCGCGGTAAAACGCGGCCTCCTCAGTCTTGCGATCCTCCTCGAGGGCCATGGCACAGCGCTCGATCGCGAAAAGGATGTTGCCGAGGTAGAGGTCTGCCACCGCGCCAACCGTGGCAGGCGCGCTCGTATCAGCCATGGCTGGGAACGGGATACTCGTCGGTGGTGCGCTTGACCGAGGGCGTCAGCGACAGCACCTGCACCACGATAGCCGTGATATTATCGAGCCCACCACGACGGTTCGCATCGGTGATCATGGAGTGAATCTTCTGCCCCGGCGTGCCGCGCGTTTCGAGCAGCTTCTGCAGGTGCGCGTCGTCCACCATGCCGGTGAGGCCATCAGAGGCGAGCAGGAACTCGTCTCCCGGCTGAAGCTCGCCGTGCAGAATATCGGGTTCCACCGCAGCGTTGGCGCCTACGCATCGCGTGATGACGTTGCTGTAGGGATGGTACCGCGCCTGCTCGGGCGTGAGGAAGCCAGCGTCGACCTGTTCCTGCACATACGAATGGTCCTTCGTCAACTGACGAAACACACCGTCTCGCAGCAGGTAGACACGCGAGTCTCCGATATGACCGATCACCCAGTGCGATTGGCCTAGTAGCAGACACGAAGCGGTCGTGCCCATGCCCTGCTTGTCGGCTTCGACGATGGTACGCTCGAAGATGGCGCGGTTCGCAAGTCGCAGAGACTCTGCCATGACCTGCAGTGTGGCGGCGCTTGCGACGTCGCGCACGTCGGCGGTCTCACGCGCGACGATCTGCACGACCATCTCGCTCGCGACCTCACCGGCCGCGTGGCCACCCATTCCATCTGCGACGATGAAGAGCCCACGCTCCTGATCGGCGTCAGCGTAGAGGCTGTCCTCATTGCCTGCGCGAATACGTCCGACATCTGTGCCGGCGGCGACGGATAGCTGCACGAGGTTGTTCTATCGGGTCCCGGAAAGGATGGTTGCGATACAACGGTTGGTCCCAGGGAACCAAACCTGTGCTCGCGCTCTACGCCGAAGCTACGCGGACGTTGCGGGGGTTGGCAAGCGCGACCGCTCGCCAGCGTCTTGGACGTGTTGGCCCACCTTGCCGGACTCAAGGCGGAAGAGGCGCTCGTACTGCCCGCCGGCTGCCAGCAACTGCCGGTGCGCGCCCCGTTCCACCACCGCCCCGTGATGCAGGACGAGAATCTGGTCGGCGTCGGCGATTGTGCTGAGGCGGTGGGCGATCGCGATCGTCGTGCGGCCCTGCATGAGGGTCGCCACGGCCTTCTGGATATCGGCCTCGATCTCGGAGTCCACCGCGCTCGTGGCCTCGTCCAGGATCAGAAGCGCCGGATCTGCTGCAACGGCGCGGGCAAAGGCGAGCAGCTGCCGTTCGCCAACGCTCACGCCCGTCCCTCGCTCGGACAGCACGTGCGACCAGCCGCCCGGCAATCGCGCGATGATGCGGTCCGCCCCCACCCGAGCTGCGGCAAGGTCCAGCGCCGCCTGGTCGAGTGCTGAGGACAGTCGGATGTTTCCTGCCACATCACCGACGAAGAGGAAGATGTCCTGCTGTACGTAACCCATCACGGCGCGCAGCACATCGAGCGGCAGGTCGCGAATATCTTCGCCGTTGAGCCTGATGCGTCCGCGCTGCGGCTCGTAGAAGCGCAGCAGCAGGTTCACGATCGTGGACTTGCCTGCGCCGGTGTGGCCAACCAACGCCAGCGTCTGCCCCGGCGATACGGTAAAGGTCACGCCGCGCAGGACCCATTCGGGCGCGCTGTCGTCCGGCTGCTCCACCGCGGCAACCAGGGCATCGTCGGCGACGCCTTGAGCACGCGCGTAATGGAACCAGACGTCGTCGAACGTGATGGTGACACCCGCCGCGCGCAGGGCGGCCACACGCGCTTCCCGGTCCGGTGTCACCCCCGCACCGGCCGTTGCCGGTGTGTCGAGCAGCGTGAAGATGCGTTCGGCCGCAGCCATCGCCGCCTGCAGGATATTGAACTTCTCCGACAGGTCCTGCAGCGGCTGGAAGAAGCGGCGCACCAGTTGCAGGAAGGCGGCGACTGTGCCTACCGTAAGTGCGCCGTCCTGTACGCGACCGCCACTTGCAAGCACGAGGCTGGCCAGCGCGAGTGTGGTGAGAAACTCGATGACCGGAAAGTAGAGCGCGTAGACGCGAATGGACTTCAGATGCGCATCGAGATGCGCCGCGTTGAAATCTGCGAAGCGCCGACGCTCATCATGTTCCCGCCCGAAGAGCTGCACCACGCGCACGCCCGCGATGCGCTCCTGAAGGAACGCGGTGAGCGCGGCCAGGCGAGTGCGAATCTCCCGATATGAAGTTCGAACGTAGCTCTGAAACAGCCGCGAGACGCCAAAGACCAGCGGGATCACCACGAACGCTGCCAATGCGAGACGCCAGTCGATCACGAGCATGACGACGCTGATCGCGCCGAGCGTGAACAGGTCGCCCAATCCAGCGACCACGCCGGAGGTAAAGAGCTCGTTGAGCGCTTCGACATCGCTGGTGCTGCGAGTCACCAACCGCCCCACTGGGGTGCGATCAAAGAACGACACCGGCAGCCGCTGGAGGTGCGCATACAGCTCCAGTCGCAAGTCGCGCATGACGCGCTGACCGAGCAGTGCCGTGAGTAACGTCTCGCCGTAGGTGGCGGCGAACTGCACCAGCAGCACGATGGCAAACACCATTGCCGCCATCGTCACGACACCGATGTCACGCGCCGGCAGCGCCGTATCGATCACCCAGCGCGTGAGCAGCGGTCCGACCAGTTGCAGACCCGACTGCAGCACGATGAGCAGGAGGGCGGCGGCGACGAGCGGTCGCCACGGCCGGACGTAGGCAAACAATCGGCGGATGAGCCGGGCGTCGTACGTGCGGGTGGCGGGTGTGTCGTCAGCAGGTGCAGCGGCGGCCATGGACGACAATCTAGCGCGCTGTCCCGATAGGTTTGTGGGGTGGATATCGCTCAATGAAAGACTTCATCCGTATTCGCGGCGCGCGCCAGCACAACCTGCAGAATGTCGACGTGGACATTCCTCGAGCCGCGCTCACGGTCATCACCGGTCCCTCTGGCTCCGGAAAATCTTCACTGGCGTTCGACACGCTGTACGCCGAGGGGCAGCGGCGCTACGTGGAGTCCTTGTCGGCATACGCGCGGCAGTTCCTCGAGCGCATGGAGAAGCCGGACGTCGATCACATCGAAGGCATCTCGCCGGCGGTGGCAATCGAGCAGAGCAACCCGGTCCGATCGTCGCGATCGACCGTGGGAACCGGCACGGAAATCTACGATTACCTGCGCCTGCTATGGGCGCGCGTGGGTCGCACCTATTGCCGCGTGTGCGGTCGCGAGTTGCGCCCCGATAGCGTGGAGTCCGTCACCGACGCGGTTTCCTCACTGCCTGCGGGCACACGCTTTCTCGTCACTGCTCCGCTCGTGCGCTCCGCGCTGGTGACGCATGATGTGCTTGTGGAGAACCTGCGCGCACGTGGCTTCGTGCGCGTGTCGATTGACGGTGATGTGCTGCACCTCGACGACCTGGGCGAGCGCAACCTCGCCAACTCGCGAGATGTGCTGGTGGTCATCGACCGTCTGCGCGTGGATCCCGCACACACTTCGCGGCTGGCCGACGCGGTGCAGACCGCGTTTCGCGAGGGCGATGGCGAGGTGACGGTGCTACTCGCCGATGCAGTCACCGCACCGTCCTCGCATACCGGCAAGGATGCCGACCAGATCGTATCGCGGCTTCGCTACACGGAGCGCTTCGAGTGCCCCGACGACGGCACGCGCGCACCGCAACCAACACCGCAGCTCTTCTCATTCAACAATCCGCGCGGCGCATGTGTCACGTGCAACGGATTCGGTGCAGTGCTCGCGTACGATGAGTCGCTGATCGTGCCGGACCCGTCGCGTTCACTGCGAGACGGTGCAATCGATCCGTGGACGAAGCCACGCTACGAAAAGCAGCGACGTCTCGTGCTCGATCAGGCGCGCGCGCTGGGCGTCGATCCCGATGTGCCGTGGCATCGCATTGCACCCGCCGCGCGCGAGCAGTTGCTGCGGGGCGGCAAGCGTCCGTACGTGGGCATCTTTCCTTTCCTCGTTGCACTCGAGGAGAAGAAGTACAAGCAGTACATCCGCGTCTTTCTCCGGCAGTATCAGCGCGCGATCACGTGTGCCGATTGTGGCGGTGCGCGACTGCAACCCGATGCGCTCGCCGTCCGTGTGGACGGGCGTCGCATCAGCGACGTGACCACGCTGCCCATCGATGCTCTGCGTGACTGGATCGAATCGCTGTCTCTCGAAGGCAGCGAACAGCGCATTGCCGAAACCGTACTGCGCGAAGCGCGAGCGCGCACACGATTCCTGTGTGACGTCGGGCTGACGTATCTCACGCTCGACCGAGCGACGCGCACGCTTTCGGGCGGTGAGGCGCAGCGCATCAGCCTGGCCAACGCACTCGGTGCCGCCCTTGTGGACGCGCTGTACGTGCTCGATGAACCATCCATCGGGCTGCATCCGCGTGACATGGAACGCCTGCTCGGACTGTTGCACCGGCTGCGCGATGGCGGCAACACCGTCGTGATGGTGGAACACGATCTCGATGCAATACGCACCGCTGATCACATGATCGAAATCGGTCCGGGCGCCGGCGAGAATGGGGGACGCATCGTGTTCAGCGGCCCGCTTTCGGCAGCGTCCGAGAGTCCGCTCACGGGCCAATATCTCACTGGCGCGCGCACGATTCCCCTGCCCGCCGTACGCCGTGCACTGGGCCCGCGCTGGCTGTCGTTGCAAGGCGCGCGCGCGCACAACGTGAATGGCGTCGACATTCGCATTCCACTCGGCGCGCTTACGGTAGTCACTGGTGTGAGCGGTTCCGGCAAGAGCACGCTGGTGCACGACGTACTCTATCGCGCGCTCGAATCCCGATTCGACGGCGAGCATTCGGCCAAGGAGCATCTTGGTGAGACCGTGGGCTCATTCGATGCGCTCGACGGTGTGGACGCGCTGGACGCCGTCGTGCTCGTGGACCAGAGCCCGATCGGGCGTTCGCCGCGCTCGAATCCTGTCACGTACGTCAAGGCATACGACGACATTCGCAAGATGTTTGCCGATGCGCCGCTCGCGAGACAGCGCGGCTTCGGGCCGGGTCACTTCTCGTTCAACGTCGCCGGTGGCCGCTGCGAGCAGTGTGAAGGCGCGGGTGCGCTCGAGGTCGAGATGGTGTTCATGGCCGACGTGTTCGTGCCGTGTGACTCGTGCGGTGGCAAGCGATTCAAGGCCGAGGTGCTCGAGGTGAAGGTGCGGGGCCGCAGCATCCACGACGTCCTGCAGCTCACCGTGGATGAAGCCATTCGCGCGTTTCCACGGGAAGACAAGCTTGCCCAGGCGCTCTGGCATGTGCAGCAGGTCGGCCTGGGGTATTTGCGGCTCGGCCAGCCTGCCACGACGCTGTCCGGCGGCGAAGCGCAGCGGCTGAAGATTGCGCGCGAACTCGCGCTCACGGCGAAGGGTGCTGGCAAGCGGCTCTACATTATGGACGAACCCACCACGGGGCTGCATCTCGAGGATATCCGGCGACTCGCCGCCGTGTTCGACCGTCTGATCGACCAGGGACACACGCTCATGCTGGTGGAACACAATCTCGACGTCATCAAACTGGCGGACTGGATTGTGGACATGGGCCCGGACGGCGGCACCGGCGGCGGCGAGCTCGTGGTGATGGGCCGTCCCGAGGCGGTCATGGCGCACGAGGGCTCTCACACGGGTCGCTGGCTACGCACCGTGCTGCCC
>JBGTFN010000216.1:0-2336 GCA_041747275.1 Gemmatimonadaceae bacterium
CTGCGGCGGCGAAGACTCCCGCCGCACCGTCGATGCCTCGCGCGGCGGCAGCCGACGGACCGCGCGAGACGCGAGAGAAGATGAGCACGCGCCGCAAGCGCATTGCGGAAAATCTGCTGCAGTCGCAGGAGAACACGGCCCACCTGACCACGTTCAACGAGATCGACATGACGGCGGTCTCGGCGCTGCGTGATCGCATGCGCGACAAGGTCGAGAAGCAGCACGGGCTTCGGCTTTCGTACATGCCGTTCTTCGCCAAGGCCGCGTGTCTCGCGCTCGAAGCCTATCCCACGGTCAACGCGCAGATCGACGATGACCATTTCGTCTATCACCATTACGTCAACCTCGGCATCGCCGTGGCCAGCGACGCGGGACTCGTGGTGCCCAACGTGAAGGAGGCGCACAGGCGCTCCCTCATCGAACTCGGACAGGATATCGGTGCCGTGGCGAAGAAGGCGCGCGACGGAAAGCTCGGCATGGACGACCTGACCGGCGGCACGTTCACGATCACCAACGGCGGCGTATTCGGCTCGCTCGTTTCCACGCCGATCATCAACTATCCGCAGGTCGGCATTCTCGGGTTGCACAAGATTCAGGACCGCCCCGTTGCGGAGAATGGACAGGTGGTGATCCGGCCAATGATGTACGTCGCGCTGTCCTACGATCATCGCATCATCGACGGACAGCAGGCCGTGCTCTTCCTCGTGCGCTTGAAGGAGCTGATGGAAGATCCGGCGTCGATGATGCTGTACTGAGTTGTTGTACTGACTCTGATGGCGGGCGCCGGCGAGCCGTTCACGGTGGAAGTGGACGGTTTACGGTTTTCGGTTGAAGTTCAACTGAGCGCAGGGCGGCATGATGTGTGGGGAAAAAACAGACGTCCTGCACGGGAACCGTACAGGACGCCTTGGCCGCCTACTGACGTTACCGTTCGAAGACGGGCTGCGCGTTGGGCGGGTATTTCGGCAGTGAACCACATGTGTTGCCGTGTTCTGCCTGTCTGACGTTCGAACGTATGCAACGTCACGCGCTGCGCCAGTACCCTAGGGCATAATTGATCGGTTCTTCACCGTGTCGTGACATCGTGAACGTCGCGTTATCTTGAGCGCATGACTCCTCCCCAACATTTCGATATCGTCGTGCTCGGCGGCGGACCGGGCGGCTATGTCGCCAGCATTCGCGCCGCGCAGCTTGGCTTTTCCGTCGCTTGCGTTGAAGGCGACGCGACGCTGGGCGGTACGTGCGTCAATGTCGGATGCATTCCCTCCAAGGCGCTGCTCAGCTCTTCCGAACATGTTGAATGGCTACGCCTGCACGCGGCGGAACATGGCATTCACGTCGACAATGTGCGGGTGGACCTCGCCGCCATGCAGGCGAGAAAAACCGACGTCGTCGCGCAGAACACCAAGGGCGTCGAGTTCCTGTTTCGCAAGAACAAGGTCACGTGGATCAAGGGCTACGGCACGCTCAAGGCGCAAAACGTGATCGAGGTGCGCGCGAGCGATGATACGGTGACGCAGGTACAGGGCACCAACGTCATCATCGCGACCGGTTCAGTGCCGGTGCAGCTGCCATTTCTCCCGTTCGATGAGCGACGCGTGCACTCGAACGTGGGCGCGCTGCAGATCAGCGAAGTGCCGAAGTCGCTCATCGTCATTGGTGGCGGAGTGATCGGACTCGAGCTCGGCTCCGTGTGGCGACGTCTTGGCGCGCAGGTCACGGTGATCGAGTTCGCGCCCACGATCCTCATCGGCAACGACGACGAGATCATTCGCGAGGCCGACAAGATCTTCCGCAAGCAGGGACTCGACATCCACGTGGGTACAAAGGTCGTGGGTGCGGATGTGCGCGAGGACGGCACCACGATTCACTGCGAGAAGGGCGGTGAACGCGTGTCGTTTGAAGCGGAACACGTGCTCGTGTCCGTGGGACGCAAGCCGGCGCTACGCGGTGTTGACGCAGAAGCGCTTGGACTCACACTCGGCACGCGCGGTGGAGTCGTGGTGGACGACCAGCAGCGTACGAACCTGCCCAACGTCTTCGCAATCGGCGACGTGACCGGTGGCAAACTGCTTGCACACAAGGCGGAAGAAGAGGGCGTCGTCGCGGCAGAAGTCATCGCTGGCATGCCTGTGCACATGCATCAGCACACGGTGCCGGGTGTCGTGTACACGTGGCCGGAAATCGCCACGGTGGGCCACACGGAGGGGGAAGCAAAGGCAAGCGGCCGAGCGTATCGCACCGGCAAGTTTCCCTTCAGCGCCAATGGTCGCGCACGCACGATGGGCGAGACGTCAGGTTTCGTGAAGTTCGTGGTGGACGAGGAGTCCGACGAA
>JBGTFN010000217.1:0-7625 GCA_041747275.1 Gemmatimonadaceae bacterium
TGACCGTGTCATCCACCTGCGGCAGCACGCTCACGTTCGAAAGCGGCACCGTCAATCAGACGTTCGTCTACGATCTCGAGCTCAAGGCCGGGCTCAATCTCGTGGAGTATGCCATCGATGCCATTCACAAGACCGATCCGGCCGTGATGGCATCCAAGCCGTCCAGGGTGACGGTACGCTCGGCCACCGATGCGTCGCGTATTCGCTGGGTGGCGAAGCACTTCTACTGACGGATCCGCTCAGCGCAGCCGCAGCTCGGCGTACTTGCGCTGCTGGTGCGTCGACAGGAAGTCGGATAGGTCCGCGAGGCATCCCACTCTCCCGGCGCCATCACGCCATCTACGGTGGCCGAGCCGACGGCCGCTGGTAAAACGAGCCGGATGCGCGCGGCAAGCGGCGTCCGCGATTGCTGACGGTTGCGTCGCTCGACAGCGCTATCACGCAGTTCGTGCTGGGCTGGACTAGAGCGAGCGCCGCGAACCGAGCAGGTTCTGAAAGGGGCGATCATTCAGCGCCTCCAACCGCGGACGCAGCGCGGCATTGAGTTCGGGCAGCGACGTGAAACGCTGATGGCACGCGATGTTGCACGTTGCACGCGCGCTAGATCAGCGGCCGGCGCAGCTCCATGGCCTTTCGCACCGCGACATTCGTCCACAAGGTAGGATCGGTTCCTTCGTACTTGTAGCCGAATCAACCGCGATCGTCGGCGGCGACCTCATCGTCGTACGCCGAAACTTTTCCCTCGATGCGTGGCGCCGTGACGATGGTCAGCGCAGCACCAAGGTCATTGAGCTGACGCGGACGCCAGATACCTTTCTGGACGTTACGGAATGCGATGCGCTCTCCCTCGAACTCGAACCCCTTCTCCAGCGCAGCGGCGGTGACTATGCCTCCGCCAGCGTCGCGAAGCACGTTCACGCGATCCTGCTCGCCATGCGTGCGCTTGGTGGGACACGCCACGTGAGCGAGGTGAAGGGCTGGGTTGATGCAGGCTTTCCCGGCCGCTGGATGGATGTCCCGACCGAGATGGCGGACCTCGCGCATCCCGGTAGTCGATCGTCTCGGTTTGCTCCCGAAGCGAGAATCCTCGAGAGAGTGAGGAGCGGTGAGTACCGACTCTTGGAGGCGAGAGATTCGTCGGCGACCGGTGAGTAGCATCGAAAAGCGCGCGATGTTCCTCAAGCGCATGGTGCCTTTGCTCGAGTTCGGCCGCGAGCGCGAGGGCATTCACCGGCCCAAGGTGGTGCTCACCCACCACAACCTGAAGAACCGCGGCCCCACGTCCATGGTGGTGCGAGAAGGGCTGGCGCCGCTGCTAAGAGCGTGCAGAAGGGGGAGAAGGTCAACCGCGTAGTGTTGCTCGACCTTCGATAATGTTTTCGGCATATGTTCGGATGCTCCTGTTTCTTGACCGCTGCGCTCGGGCCTCATAGAGTCAGGCATGGACTACCACGATCGGATCGTGCTCGATCCAGAGATTCGCTTCGGCAAACCAACCGTGCGCGGCACGCGCATTACGGTGGGTGATGTGCTGTCATATCTGGCAGCGTACGACAGTGAACTCGAAGTGCTCTCCGAGTTCCCGTCGCTCACGCGCGAGGACATCCGTGCGTGCCTCGCGTATGCCGCCGATCGCGAGCGGACGCTCAGGAGCATTCCCGCTGCCTGAAGTCGAGCTGGCGCCACCCAGCTCTTCGACGAAAACCTTGGGCCACGCCTCGTCTCTCTGCTGTCGACCAGCTATCCGGGCTCGGTCCACCTGGGCGACGTGGGCCTGCAGGGTGCGATCGACGCCGCGATCTGGACGTATGCAGCCGAGCACGCGTTCATCATCGTGACGAAAGATGAGGACTTTCATCGATTGAGCGTCTTTCGCGGCTTTCCGCCGAAAGTGGTCTGGATCCGGCTTGGAAACTGCACCACGCGTGAAGTGGCGGAACTGCTCGTGGAGCATCGAGCATCGGTGATTGCTTTCGCCGGTCACCCTGAGCTCGGATTTCTGGCGCTAGGTTGAACGCGTATTCTTTTGCGCTGCAACGTCCGAACATCGGTGACTCCTTCGTGAGTCGATCGCCAGGAGAAACGATGCCCACAGTGCAGGTGGTTGTTCGTGGCCAGCGCATCGGCGTCGCAACTGGTGCCGACGGGCGATTCAAATTGCCGGAAGTACCGGAAGGCGCACTCGAACTCGTGCTGCGTCATCCCTGTTGCTTCCCGGTGCAGGTTTCGCGGCCCACGACTGGCGATGCCGCAATCGCGCTCGGCCTCCCGTTCGACGAAGCGTCGCTCCGACGTGCAGGGTGTGGCGGGCTTGACGCGCGAAGTCCGGACCCGCTCAAATGACCTTCCATCGACAAGTTCTCGCCGGGCTGATCGCGATTGCGTTCGGCACCAGCACCTCGCTCCGCGCGCAGCCAGACGTGCGCGGCGTCGACAGCCCCGACTGTGCTGCCGCGGTGCAGAAGGGATGGACTGCTCTGCGTGCGGTGTTGGAAGTCAGCGAAGATCGCGGGCGCTCGCTTCGTGATCGCGTCGGGGCGCTGGCCGTGATGCTGGAGTTCATCGATCCACGAAACCGCAGCAGGTTTCGACGGACCGCCGTCACTCATCTTCGCCATGGGTCGCAGCTCAGGTCGCATTCGCAATTCCCCCAGACGGGTGCGAACTTCTGCCCCCATGACCACATCGATTGACCGCCTGCGCGACGCCCTTGCCGACCGCTATCGCATCGAGCGTGAGCTCGGCCAGGGTGGCATGGCCACGGTGTACCTCGCCACCGACCTTCGCCACGATCGGCAGGTGGCGGTCAAGGTATTGCGATCGGACTTCGCCCTCTCACTCACGGGCGAACGATTCCTCCGGGAGATCGGTGTCACCGCGCGCCTGAATCATCCGCACGTCCTGCCGTTGCTCGATTCGGGAAGTAGCGCAGATGGACAGGTGCTCTACTACGTCATGCCGGTGATCTCGGGCCTGTCGCTGCGAGACCGACTCGCGGCGGATGCTGCGCTGGCTGAAGCCGACGCGCTGCGCATCGCCTGCGATGTGGTCGAGGCACTCGTGCATGCACACGCGAACGGGATCGTGCACCGTGACATCAAGCCCGACAACATTCTGCTCTCCGAAGGGCATGCGATTGTTGTTGACTTCGGCATCGCCAAAGCGCTTGGCTCGGCGCGCCATACATCCACGTTGACGAGTGAAGGCATGTCGCTCGGTACGCCTGCGTACATGGCGCCCGAGCAGGCCGCGGGAGATGATGACGTCGATCATCGCGCCGACCTCTACGCGGTTGGCGCGATGTTGTACGAGATGCTCGCCGGGACGGCCCCGTACACGGGCACGTTTCAGCAGGTGATTGCCGCGAAGATCACGAAAGAGGCGCCGTCGCTGTCGACGCTGTCGCCCTCCGCATCACCGGCGCTCTCAGCACTCGTGGCGCGCTGCCTGTCACGGGATCGGAACGTGCGGCCGGAGAGCGCGGACGAACTGTTGTCGTCGCTGCGCACAATCGCGAAGCCGAAAGTCGTTGCCGAATCGCACATCACGCGCCCGGTCGCCCTGACGGCCGTGTTTGCATTGGCGGCGATCGCAGTCATCGGCGTTGTGTTCCTCCGTGATCGTCGCGAACAATGGGTCCGCGTAACAGCGCTCCCGGAAATCGCCCGACTCATCGAAGCGGACGAACTCGACTCCGCGTTTGCGCTCGCTGAACGCGCCGAGTCGCGTGCGCCTGGCGATTCCGCGCTCGCGGAGCTTTGGAACGCGGTGGCTCTGACGCAGGTCTTCCTCAGCGAACCTGCCGGTGCCACCGTCACGCGCGCGGCGATCGGTGACACCACACAATGGTTCCCCGTTGCCGTCACCCCCACGGAGCCAGTGCGCATTCCGCGCAACGCGTGGTTCTATCGGTACACGCTCGACGGCTACCGCCCGCTCACCGTCATGGGCGCGCGACTCGGCGGAAGTTATGCGCCGATCCCCAGCGAAGTTGCACTCCAGCGCAGCAGCGACCCCGATTCAAGCATGGTACCGCTGCGTGGCGCGGCGCTGGTGAGCACGCTCTATGGCGTATCATCAACTGAACCGCTTGATCTCGCCGACTTCCTCATGGACGAGCGCGAAGTCACGAATCGTGAGTTCAAGCGGTTCGTTGATGCGGGAGGCTATGCCAACGCACGCTGGTGGGATTCCACGTTTGTGGATGACGGCAAGACAATTGCGTGGCGCGATGTAGTGACCCGGTTCGTTGATGCAACCGGACAGCCCGGTCCCGCCGAGTGGGAGGGTTCTGCACCCAAACCCGGCACGGCGGATTTTCCGGTGGGCGGCGTGAGTTGGTATGAGGCGCGCGCATATGCTCGTTTTGTTGACAAGGAGTTGCCAACGGTGCTCGAATGGAACGCCGCGGCCATTCCCGAAGCGGCGCGATGGGTTGTTCCCGAGGGGCGCTTCAACGCTGATGGACCCCTATCCGGTGGCGCGCCTGGCGGTGTCGGTCCGCGTGGCATTTATGACATGGCTGGCAACGTGCGCGAGTGGACGATGAACGCACGCGAAACAGGCAGTCGTTACATACTCGGCGGTGGCTGGTCAGATCCTGCGTATCTGTTCAGCGAGGCGTACACGGCACCGGAGTTTGACCGCTCGCCGATCAATGGTATTCGACTGTTGCGTCGCCTGGCGAAATCGCGGGATCTGGCACGCGCACTCGCACCGATTCCACGAGCCGCTCGCGATATCGATCGTCTCACCCCCGTGGACGATGCCACGTTTCGCGGCTATCTGGCGGTGTACGACTACGATCCCGTGCCGCTGAACGCCACGATCACCGCGCGCGACAGCACCCACGACGACTGGGTGCGCGAGGATGTGGAGTTTGATGTGCCTGGGAGTTCCTTGCGTATGCGCGCCGTGCTCTTTCTACCGAAGCGTGCCGAGCCGCCCTATCAGACGATCATCGTCTGGCCAGGCTCTGATGTGTTCGCGATGCGCGATACACGCACCATGTCCATGAGCTACACCGACTTTCTCATCCGCAGCGGCCGCGCGGTGGTGTATCCCATCTATGAGCACTCATATGGTCGCGGTACGGAGTTGCGCTTCGACGTGCCAACGGAAACGATCGAGCATCGGGATCAGATGGTGCGATGGACCACGGAGATGCGTCGATCCATCGATTACGCATTCACTCGCGCCGACATGGATTCCACGCGGCTGGCGTACGTCGGCACGAGTTGGGGCGGGCGCATTGGCGGCACGGTGCTCGCGGTGGAGCCGCGCTTTCGCACGGCCATTCTCAATGTGCCGGGATTCAACGCGGCATCGATGCGACCTGAGGAAGATCCCGTCAACTTTCTCCCGCGCATTCGCATGCCGGTACTCATGCTGAGCGGACGGTATGACAGCGTCTTCCCGTACGAGTCTTCACAGCGTCCGTTTTTTGATCGGCTGGGTTCGCCTGCGGGCACAAAGAAGCAGGTGATGTTCGAAGGCGGCCACTTCCTTCCGCGTCCGCTGTGGGTGGCGGAGACCACGAAGTGGCTGGACGAACAGCTGGGACCGGTGAAACGGCGGTGAACGGCTCGCCGAGCGTTGCACGATGACCAGACTCGCTGGGGCTGCGGGTTACGAAGCGCGTGTGCAGTATGTCCCCCAGTCACGCGCGAAGACCGGCGCTCCAGCGATGCGCTCTGTCGAAGTGGATGTTGCCGTGCCGGGCGCTCGTCCGCTTAGCCGTCGAACCGATAGCCACAGAACCGACACTTGCGTGCAGCCAGCTTGATGATCTCTGCACAATCGGGGCAGCTCTGTTCACCAGGCCCTGGCTCCTGGTCCCCAGCATTGCCGACTGCATTAGCGCCCGTATCGCCGCGCTCCGGCTCTGACCCGTTCGTCGCCGCAGCCAGCAGTGGGGAGAGTGCGGCTTCGCGAAGCTGCACCGTCTCCCGGGCTTCGGACTTCGCCGCCTGGCGCGCGCCCGTACGCCGAGCGTCAATGGCGACGTTGGCGTTCACCATCTGCGCCACCTTCGCGCTCGACATATCGAGTCCGACGATGTCCGCACCCTTCGCGCTGAAGCTCTGGAACCAGCGCTCCACGAGCTCACGAACATCGACCACAGCCCGATCGGCTTTCATCGCGGTAATGCTGCGAACGCCCTGCAGCCCCTCGCTTTCCGATTCAATAGTGGCCAGATAGCCCACCACCGAAGAATCGCTGCGTACTACGACGTTCTCGCTCTCGATGGAATCGTGTATGCCCTTCCCCACCTTGAGACCGGCGCGGCCGAAGGTGCCCGACACGCGGACCGCAATAGCCGTTGACGAGTAGGTGAAGACGTTCAGAAAGTGCTCGGCGTGTGCGACCAGGCCATTCGCCGCACCGAGCAGCAAGCCGGCCCCGATGGACCGTACCAGCCAGCGCACAAGCACTATCGCCGTCTCGTTGTCACCGGAGTACCGACTCAGGAGCGCCAGATAGTCGGGGCGGTTCACAAGCATCACCAGTGCAATCCCCGTGACGACGACCGCAGCGGCAAACAGCATTTCCATTCTCGGAACTTCACGACCCGCGAGAATGACAGGCTGGGTCTCCACCACGAGCGTGCCCTCGAAGTCACCCGAGTTTCTGACGCCACCCTCGTTCATCTCGAACCCGTAGCAGGTTCCCCGGTTCGGGGCGCCTGCGCTCGAGCGAAACGACATCAGCTCGTGCTCGAGACCGGTCGGGATCAGCTTGGGATCTCCACCACCGCCCAACGACAACCGGAACTCTTCCCGAGCGGAGCTCGGGGTCTGCTTCGGAAACTGCGCGTACACGAATGCCATGCGGGCAGCGGCGGCGATTGCGATACCGCTGAGAAACGTCAACGGCACACCGGGCAGCAGCACCGAAGGAATGCCCACCAGGAAGGTGTGGCTCGCCCAGACCACCAGTACTGCCAGCACGGCCCACCAAACCGCTGAACTCGCAGAAGACAGCGCACCGGCAAGCTGCTGCCGTACTCGGACGGTAAGTAGCGGGAACAGCTGCGGAAACAGCTTGTGCGCGAGCTCAAACTGGCTGTTCTTCGGCAGCCGATAGGCAGGCATCTCCTGACGCTGGAGAGCAACGGCGACGTCCTCCTTGTGGTCCGTGAAGTCCGCGGGCGCCCTCGGCGGAATCAGGACGGCACCGAGTTGCCCCACACTTCGCGTCGCTTTGCCGATAGCGGAAAACACCAGCAGTATCGCGATGCCGAGAGATGCGAGCTCGACCACGTCGACGGGCGAAAGCCTGCTGCCGTTGATTGTCGACTGAAACGCCTGAAGCGATCGCGAATTCATGGCGATCAGCAGCACTCCGGCGATGCCCCGGGCCAACGCCAGCGCAAGATTGAGATAACCGACGGGGCGAAGCGGCGGACTTGTGCTGAGGGCCTGCGGCGAGAGGATGGGATCGGTCATCGGGAGAGGCAGGATCGGTTCAGCACGGGCGACGGCATCACGCCGGTGCAAACCCAAAGTCTCGTGCCCATGAGTCAATCAGCCGTCAAAGCAATACTCGGCGAGAGCGGACTTGACGACCTGGTATTATCCCGCGATGACTCCCGCCTTCAGCGCCAACATCTTCACCCTGCTCGC
>JBGTFN010000218.1:0-7496 GCA_041747275.1 Gemmatimonadaceae bacterium
GGACAGCAGTGGTACGAGTGGGTGCGTCACGCGTTTGCATCGCGTGGGCTCACCATCGCCGAGGCCACCGCCGAGCAACACGATACAGCGATGTCCGTCGTGCAGGTGCTCACACATTTTCAGACGCAGGTGCTCGGCCTCACGCTTGCGCGCCTTGGCATTCCCATCGCGGAGACACGTCCGTACACGTCGCCGGCGTACCTGCTGGAGTTGTACGTCGCGGCGCGTCACTTCGCGCAGTCGTCGGCGTTGTATGGGCCTATTGAAATGCGGAACCCCCGCACAGCTGATGTGACCGCTGCGTTTGCGGGTGCTACCCGTGATCTGGCCGGGATTCTTGCGGCGGGCGATCAGGCGCGCTTTGATGCGGTGTTTGATGAGGTCCGCGGGTACTTTGGCGAGTTCACGGGAGAGGCGTTGGAGCAGTCGCGATTGTTGATTGATCGGATTGTGGAACAGGGCTAGGGTCGGTCCCTGCCCTCCGATCACTGACACCTGGGTCGGTCCAGCGATCAGATCTGGTCTGACCAGAACAAATCTGATACGCTTCGAGGATGGATGACCGCTACTCGATTCATGAAGCCAAGGCGAACCTGTCGGCCATCGTGCGTGCAGTGCGCGAGGGCCGGTCCGCAGTCATTACGGTGCGCGGCGAACCCGTGGCGGAGATACGGCCGTACCAGGCAGCGCCGGTCTCGCTCGCCGAGCGGCTAAAGCACCTTCAGGAGAAAGGCGTTGTAGTCCCGGCCGAGAACCCTGATCGCACCTTTACAACGGTCGCCAGACGAAAGGGTGCGCTTTCGAGATTCCTCGCGGACCGCGGCGAGTAGCGCGTGAATGTCGCGTTCGTTGACACCTCGTGACTGATTGCGATCGCATTCGGTGAGTCAGGATCGAAGGCAATGCAGCGACGGCTCATCACATATGACCGAGTGCGGTCATGACGTGACTGGGCACCGCCCGGGACTTGCCGAGCGCTGGTGGCGACACGTAATGGCCTCAAGTACGCTGCTCAACTACTGATGTCATGCAGCGCCTGCTCAGGAGAAATCGCTTCGCTTCGAGTGAGCAGTTCGTTGTCCCACGTGATCAGCGCCGCGTCTTCGAGTGCCGCCGTCGCGAGATACAATGCGTCGGCCGCGCGCAGAAAACGCTTGGTACCGAGCAATCGTGCCGTGACCAGCAGTTCGTCGTCAATCGCACGCAGCGACAATGACGGGTGTGAGCGGAGCCGCTCTTCAACGGCTTCAGCAAGTGCAGAGTCTCGAACCCTGCGCGACAGCGCACAAGACACTTCGAGAATCACGATCGCTGGGCCCCACAGTGGAGTGTGATCGCGTTCGAGCGCCCGAAGCAGTGAGACACTCTGCTTGTGAAATCGATCGCGCGGCTCGAACGCGGCCACCCACACGCTCGCGTCGATGGTGAACGCGCTCACGCTAGCGGTCTACTTCGAGTCTGTTTCTATCGTCGTCGAGATGCTGCCGTGCCGAGCTTTCGTCGGTCGACTCGCGGGTGTGCTGCGCGCCGAGGGACACCCACTCGTCGATCCACGTCGTGGTCCCCTGCGCTTCGGTCGGTGGCCGCTCACCAAGCCAGCGCTGATACAGCTCCGTCGTGACTTCGCGGACGGACCTGCCCAGCAACGCTGAGCGGGCCTTTACGCGGCGGTAGAGTTCGTCAGGGATTTCGATAGTTGCCTTCATAACCAGGAGTATACCCGTATTCCTGTATTCCCGCAACAGCCAGGGAGGCGTCACTCGACGCCCATGAGGGACGTCAGCGCTGGCGGGGCAACGGTGCGGCCGAGTCCGCACGCGCGGCACTATCACGCGCCTGCTTCTTCTCCGCCTCCTGTCGCTGCCATGCGATGTAGGGCTTCGTCCAGATCAGCAACACGGTGGCTCCGGTGCTTCTTGACACGCCGTTGGGCATCCAAAGGTCCGGCTCGTTCACGCCGATGAAGCCGCGCTGCGCTTCCATCGCCGCGATGTCGAGCTTGTGCGGAATCTCCCAGGACCCGCGAATGGGACGTCCGTCCACCATGATGATCTGTCTCATCTGACCGAGACGGAAACGCGGATAGAACTGCAGAATGTCCTGCGTGTTGTAGACCGGAAGCTTTTCGATCTCCTCGGCGTACATCACGACACCCATGCCACGCGCCTCGCGGTCGGCGACATACGGCAGTTCGGAACGTCGGGCGGAGATCTCCACCGTCTCCAACGTCGCGACATTGAGCTGAATCGATACGCGCGTGGCTTGTGAAGCGGTCACCGTAACAGGTGTGACGCTTTGCGCGAAGCCAGGCCGGCGCACGACCAGCGCGTAGTTGGCCGGTGTCAGTCCGCGAATCACAAAGCGGCCGTTCGCTCCACTGCGCGTGGTGAACGAGTCCGCAAAGTTGGCCGACGCATCGCGCGGCAGGTCGCTGCGCAGCAGCAGTACGACCGTATTGGCCAGCACCGCTGAATCGGCGGTCGTGATCACGCCTTCAACAGAGCCGGGCGAGACTTGCGCGTGAAGCGGCGATGCATGAAGCGCGAGCATGCCTAGCGCAGCGACAGTGACGAGTCGTGCGAGAGCGTTCAGCCGAATGCGGACTGTGCCAACAGCGTGCATAGCGAATCGCGTGAGAACAGCGTGAGATGCGACGCGGGATGGTCGTTTAAAATCTTCATACTTGGAACTCCTGGCGGCTCGCGGAGTTCCGAGTGCGCGGCTGTGCGACTACTCGCGCAGCACGGTGTTCCAGTCCACCTCGAGCAACGCAACGCGAGGGAACGGAACGTCCCACACAGCCAGTGCTTTGTTGCCGCTCACATGCAACAGACGCGGCAATGCAGTAGCCAGCAGCTCGCAACCTGGCGACTTCCTGAAATCGATCACGCAGGAAGTCACACGCTCCGTGTCACTGCGTCGATCAACCAGGAGTGATTGATGCAGCAACACATGCTCCGACAACTGCAGCAGCGTCGTCGCAATCATCGCCCCGCCCCGCGGCGGAAGAAATGCGATGCCGTTCTCCTGAGGTGATGCGCGATATCCCTTGAACCCCATGATTGTATCCGAGCGAAGAAGTCTTCCGCC
The DNA here is from genome assembly GCA_041747275.1 of Gemmatimonadaceae bacterium. Classification (GTDB taxonomy): domain Bacteria; phylum Gemmatimonadota; class Gemmatimonadetes; order Gemmatimonadales; family Gemmatimonadaceae; genus JAABRT01. The sequence continues at coordinate 3,091 of JBGTFN010000218.1, forward strand.
GTCGGAGAAAGTACGCACAGTACCACGATACTGGCTCGCCCACGCATACCGTCGCTCGCCCATGCCCGACAGACAGGCCACACGACCTTCCGTGCCCATATGGACGCGCTCCGTGGTACCCAGCCAGCCGGCGTCGCCGATCGCTCGTTCGAAGCGGCCGTCTTGCGAATGCAGTTCCATCGTGCGCATGGAGTCTCGGCCTGTAAGAACGAGCGAGCTCCCCGAGACGCACAGGTGACCGTGTGACGACATCTCGCGGAAGGACGCGACTTGCCGGGCGCGTGTGCCGCCGAGTTCCACAAACATCACGCCGTTCATCCGGTCGAGCACTGCGAGCCGAGTCGGGGATAGTGACGCGAGCGCAATGGGCGCCCGAAACTCCAGCTTACCTCGGCCGGCTCGCCCTATAGTCGACGTTGGACGTCCCGTTGTGCCGTTCAATACTCGAAGTACTTCCATTCCGTAGTCGGCGAGCACTACCGAACCGTCTGACTGAATGAGCCCGGCTCGAACATCGGCGAACTGCTCATCGCTTGCGCCGTTCTCGACTCCGGTTGTCCAGAGCACACGGAATGGCTGTGCGTCTCTCGCCGCGTGGGCGTATCGCGAGCTTCCGGAATCGACGGCCGAGCGTTCTTCGCGGGATGAGTGCTCGATGCCGCTGAAGGCGAGCATCGAAAGCACGAGGGCTCGCATCGACACGCGCATATCGCCGTCCTATTCGCGCGCCGGCGCCGACAGTACAACCACATATTCGAGCCCATCCTCATCCCGACGCACACCAAGCACGTGCGTGCGACCTACAAACTGCAACTGCACTCCGGCGGGCGTACGAATTGTGCGCATCTCGACGCCCATTGAGTCAAGCGCCACATACTCCGGCGCTGCCGCGGAATCGACGTGAAAGACCTCCACCCACACCGTGCCGTCGTGCGACGGAATCAGCTTCGATGCATACGGCGCGGAGTCGGGAAGGTTGGCAGGGTCGTAGTTGGCCGCGATGCGGCTGCTGTCGAGCGGACGACGAGCGACTTGCATCAACCGTGCGCCGACTCGCTGCACTTCGGCCACGTCGATCGTGGATGGTGTGCGACGCAGCATGTTGAAGGTCGATACCCTGCTCCCACCGTGCCATCGCTCACCCTGGCCGGACATCGGGTCCATGATCCACAGGTTGTCTCCGGACGCCGTGTACAGCAGTCCGGGGAGAAACACGTACGGCATGGCGTTCGTCGGAATCGGACCGCCAGGCCACTCGAAGGCGAGCGTGGTAGCGCGTACACGCGTGGGCAGCCACCTGACGGCCGGGTCATTCGCGGGCTCGACCAGCTGCAGCGCGCCGAGCGTGATCGAATCGGTCGACCGTTCCCCGATGGCGAACGGGGCGTCGAGCGCACGAATCGAAGAGCCTCGCGTGACAAGCCACGCGCCGTCGGGAAAGCGATCCTTGAACTCGAAGGCCCTGGAGAGCACACTCGGTCCACCGTTTCGCGGCAGCGTCACCGCGCCGCGCGCTCCCCTGGACGGCACGATCCAGCTCGCTCTCGCACCGCCGAACCCGGCGTGCAGCATGATGACGGTATCGCCGATGAGCGTGATGGTGAATGGGGCTTCGATTTCGCCGGGGCCGGAGCCCTTCACAGGAAACTCACGCTGCAAAGCACCGGTGGGATCGAAGAGCGTCAGCTGTACCTCGGCCTGGTCCGCGACGATGATGCTGCCGTCTGGGAGCTCGCGTGCGATGGGTTTGGTGAAGCCGCTTTCCGTGCCGTCAAATCCGCTCAGTTCGAACTGCTGCACGAGTGTTGACGCCAAGGTCGCGGCATCTGACGCCCCGTCTTCAGCACGCTCATCGCAGCCGAGCGATGTGGCTGCGATGAGACACACGAGAATTCTGCGCAGCGACGTGAGGTTCATTCTGGTTGACCGTCGAGAGATGATCGAAGCAACTCAGGCACCCTGCCCTCGAGTCCGGTGGGAACGATCGAATCCGGCGCGGTGCTCCGATACTTCACCGGGAGCACGAACGACACGAGATACGCCCTTTCAGTATCGCGGGCCAGTGCGTACAAGCGATTGTACGCCAGCGCCACGCGCTCGGCGCGCACGGGCAGCCGTAGTGAGCCGATGTAGCCGTGTTCGGGATGATAAAAATCGACAAGTCGTGCGGCATCGGATGATCGGCCGGCGAACAGCACGGCGATCAGTTGTTGATCCACCGCAATGTCGATCGCCGTCGTACGCGGGTGTCGTCGTTCGCGCGCACTGCGAATCCATGATTGCAGCAATGATTCGCCCTGGCGTACCACGCGTGACGATTCCACGAACTCGTGCGCGGCAAGCTCTCCTGTGGCGGCGTCAATCACCTGGAACGAGTCACCTCTAGATGAGAAGACGGCGCACCGCGTACTCATGCTGCCGCGTAGACTCAAGTTGTCAAAGTCGTCGCGCAGATGTTCCGGCAGCGCGATGCTCTTTGGCTCGATGTCCAGCGCCGAGTCGCTGAAGGGCTGCTGTCGAATCGCCGAAGGGAATGCGTCGTCGAGAAAGTACGCAAAGCCTGAGGAACTGAGGCATGCGCTTCGCAGCGAATCTCGCACATGCAGGCGACCGCGCGCGCGCTGATTATCGCCAACATCCTCGACAAAGAGACGGCCGCTGGCTGGGTTCACTGCCCATACGAAGGTGCTGTCTGCCGTGCCGAGAATTGCGGGTGGCCTCGGGCCAAAAGTGTGTCCCGGCAGGAGTGCGGGCCGTTCGGCGGGTGTCGCGAGAAAGCTGACCATCGCGAAGTGCGTCGCAGCGCCTGCGGCTAGCAGACCGTGGCCAACGTGGAAGTGCGCGATGGGAGTAGCTACGCGCGCCAGAGCTGGGTCGATCGACGCGACACGCTCCACCGGCAACAGTCGTGCGCTGGCACGCGCGACGAGCAGCGAATGTGTGTGCGTTGCAAAATCGACGGGCTCCGGTGGCGCGCAGGCAGAGCTGATGAGCGCCAGTGCGACCAGCCTCGCAATGTGCATGGTCGATTGTGCAGACCGACGCAGCGGGCGGCAAGTCGGCATGGCCAATCAGCGCGTCGGTGCCCCTGGAGTTACGGCGCGTTCGAGCACGTCGCGAATGAAGCGCTGATAAGGCATGCCCAGCGCAGCCGCACGTTCCTTCACCGCAAGCAACAGCGATTCCGGGAGACGCATGTTGATCTTGGCACTCTTCGACTCATACTCGAAACGAACAGGTTTGAAGCCGGACAGATCAAAGTGCTCCAGGCTTTCGTTTGCCACAAACTCTTCGGCCTCGCGATCAGTTTTCAGAGGCGGGATCGTTTTGCGTTTCATATCGTCGAACCTCGCGTGGGTGCATGTATCGAGCGCTTATTGGTCGGATCAGCTGCATCCCGTCTCGCTCACGCAGAGTGAACACGAGGAAGACAGCTCGACTCGCCGCCGTTCGACCAATTGCGCGAAATCGGTGTTCTCTGTCGAAGGGATCTGGCTCCAGAGCGACCGACTGCGCAAACAGCGACTCGATTTCCTCGACGGAGACGCCGTGGGCCCGGCACTTCTCGAGATTGTGCTCGTCCCAGTCGAATCCATGATAGACAAGTCGATGCATCGAATGATTGACGAATGTCCATACAAATGTCAAGCAGTCGCATTGTGGTCTTGTGGGTGGGTGCTCTGCGCGAATGCCTTGCACACATTCGTGTCGGAACGGGCGTGGAGCATCATCGGAACGCTGCGGGCGAGCACATTTTGCTTGGTGCGGAGTTCGACTCAGGGCGGGCCGAACCGGCAGCAGCCGAACGGCCGAAGGTACCGACACTATGCCGGACGGGGTGAGGCCGAACGGGAGGCCGTAGCGCTATCGCGGCGACGACGGGGTCAGTAACCGAAACCGACGCTCCACAACAGAATGCGCTGTGCGGATTCACCCTCGCGCGAGACGCGCGTGTAGGCGCCGAACTCGGAATGCAGCGCAAGAAGTGGCCACACATGCACACTGCCGCCGACATACGTGCGTCTCGGATCAGCATCCCCGCCGGGATTGCCGAAGGTACGCAGCACTCCGCCGCTCACACCAATCGCGCTGCCGTAGCGGCCGAACGTCACCGCACTGCCGAGCGATCCGCGTGCACCGCCGAGTCCGAGATGCACCGCGCCATACGCGCACACCGATCGCTTCTCGAACGCGCGTCGCACACCACCCGCCGCTGCGACATACAGCTTGAGCGGCGATCCATACGACAATCCCAGCAGACACCGCTGCACGCGCCAGCGCGTATCGTCCGCTTCATCGTTGGTCATGATCGTAACCGGCACGGTCGGCTCCGGCCGGACCTGCGCCGGCAGCGCCATTGGCATTGCACCGAGCAAGAGCAGCACCGCCAAACAGATCGCGTGCAG
>JBGTFN010000219.1:0-2192 GCA_041747275.1 Gemmatimonadaceae bacterium
GCGGATCAGGTCGGTCTCGATGTGTTCGGCGTCGGTGAGCATCATCGCGCGGACTACGCCGTGTCATCTCCCGCAGTGGTCCTGGCCGCCGCGGCATCGCGCACGAAGCGCATCGTACTCACGAGCGCCGTGTCCGTACTCAGCTCCGACGATCCGGTGCGGGTCTTTCAGGATTTCGCGACACTCGATGCGATTTCAGGAGGCCGCGCAGAAATCACTGCCGGACGAGGCAGCTTTATCGAGTCGTATGCGCTGTTCGGCCAGGATCTGAACGATTACGACGCACTGTTTGCGGAAAAACTTGGACTGTTGTTGCGACTGCGTGAAAGCGAGCAGGTGACATGGGAAGGCACGCATCGTCCATCGATTCCCGATCGCGGTGTGTATCCGCGACCGCTGCAGCAACCCTTGCCCGTGTGGTTGGCCGTTGGCGGTACCCCGCAGTCGGCAGTGCGAGCTGGCACGCTCGGCCTTCCGCTGGCGCTCGCCATCATTGGAGGTGCGCCGGAGCGGTTCGTACCGCTGGTCGACTTGTATCGTGAGTCACTGCTGCGGGCAGGTCACGATGCAGCGGTCGGGCGAGTGAGCATCAACTCGCACGGCTTCATCGCCGACACGGCTGAGCAAGCTGCGGAGCTGGCGTTCCCGCCGTACGTGGAGACGATGGGTCGCATCGGCCGAGAGCGCGGCTGGCCGCCGCCTACGCGCCGTCAGTTCGACGCGGAAAGCCAGTTGCGCGGCGCGTTGCTGCTTGGCTCGCCGCAGCAGGTGATCGACAAGATTCTCTTCGTGTATGAACTGTTCAGGCACGATCGCATGCTGATCCAGTTCACGCTCGGTCCGATGCAGCACGCCGACGTGATGCGATGCATCGAGCTGTACGGAATCGAGGTCGCGCCCGTGGTTCGTAGGCACGTGGAGAGCGTCAACGGATAGACGTTACCCGCAGGGGGCAACTGAAGACTTCACCCGGGCTGCATGTCCCCGGACGCGATCTGCCGGAAGATTGCATATCGCGCCCGAAACTCATTGGCGCATCACTCCAGCCCGGATGCGATCATGGCCAGGAACAAGCAGCGCAGCACCCAGAAGGGCACACCCCCGAACACAAGGCGCGACGCGCCTGTGACGCCGGAACCGACGTTGCCCGAAGGCGACGCAGTTGACGAAGGCAGCGGTTTCAGCGCCGATGCGCGCGACGAACGCGGCTGGGATGGCGAAAGCACCGAGTACACGCCCGCGCGCATAGATGTGCCGGATGAGGACAGTGTGGACGGCGAGGACGGTAGTGGTGCCGACTGGACGGAGGCCGGAGTCGAAGGCTCGCGCACACTGGATGACGCGCCTGACGATGATTCGACGGCAGACGAGGAGTCGGACGATGACAGCGAAGACACGACGGACGAAGCAATCGACGACACCGGAAGCATTCGTCGATCGCGCTGAGGTTGCAATTTCGGTTACGGTGGGAAGTATGGGAGAGCCATCCTCCTTTCCCGCGCCCATCCTAGAATGCAAGTCGAATCCGCTCAGCTTCCACCGACCCGGCGAATCACGCGTTCAGCGTTCGCTGCAATGACGTGTGCTCCATCAGCGATTGCACTTGTGGCGTTCGCGCTGCTCACGACCGGCAGCACGAGCGCCATCGCGCAAACGCCGTCCACCGCCATCACGGACGGATTGCGCTTTCGCACCATCGGGCCGGCGGCGATGTCGGGGCGCTTCGTGGACCTGGCCGTGTACGACGCACAGCCGCACGTGTTCTACGCGGCGTCGTCCACCGGGGGTTTGTACAAGACGCTGAACAACGGCGTGTCGTTCACGGCGCTCTTCGGCAACGAGGCGACGCACAGCATCGGTGCCATTGCGCTCAATCAGCGTGACACAAGCATCGTGTGGCTCGGAACCGGGGAACGGGCGAACCGGCAGAGCTCGAGTTGGGGTGACGGTGTCTACAAGAGCACCGATGGCGGCACGACGTGGCGCAACGTGGGGCTTCGCGAATCCGGACATATCGGACGCATCGTGCTGCACCCAACCGACGCCAATCGAGTGTTCGTGGCGGCCATCGGTCAGCTTTGGGGCCCCAATCAGCAGCGCGGCCTCTATCGCACGACTGACGGCGGAGCCTCGTGGCAGCAGGTGCTTCGTGTGGATGAGAATACCGGCGTCACGGACGTCGCCATGCATCC
>JBGTFN010000220.1:0-3989 GCA_041747275.1 Gemmatimonadaceae bacterium
GGCGGTGGCCGCATGCCAGGCCATGAGCGCAGCGGCGATCTGAAGCAGCGCCGGCGCGAGCGCGACCACGGGATGCGATGGATCGAGTCGGTCGCCGTTGGCGGCCAGCCACGTCGAAATGAGCGCGGAGAGTCCAACGAGTCCCGCGAGCAGCCATGTCTCCGCTCGCGTCGGCGCGGCGGGCGGCGGTATGACCGGCACGCTTTGCGACGGCGTTCGGCCGGCGAGCGATGGATAGGAACCGGACCGACGTGCGGTGCCGGGACCTGCGGCAGGAATCGTCATGCATGCGGGACACGGCGGCGTCCGCGACATCGCGGGCGACAGCGCCAGGTGAGTGCGACCGGTCCAGGCATCCAAACCGGCACGCGAGCACGAGCGGGAAGTTGTGTCCCGTAGACGCTCGGTTGGTGCCCGCCGTCACTGTCCGCCGCCGAAAGAACGTTCCTTCCGCTACGCCGCCACCACGGCGTCACCACGCACTCGCTTCCGCCGCCACATCACCACCCGGAAGCCCAACAACACCGCTACGACCACGAAGTAGACCACCGGCAGCGTGATGTCCCGCTTCACTGCCCAGAGGTAGTGCACCGTGGCCGCGATCATGGCCACGTAAACGAGCCGGTGCAGCTTGTTCCACCGCGCCCCGCCCAGGCGCTTGATCCAGCCCTTGGTGGACGTCACCGCCAGCGGCGTAAGAAGCGCGATGGCCAGCATGCCCACCGCGATGTAGCGGCGTTTGACAATGTCCTCGAAGAACTGGCTGAAATCGAGCGCAAGATCGAGTCCCACATACACGCACAGGTGCACGACCGCCCACGAAAACGCGCCCAGGCCGAGTGTGCGGCGGTTGACCACGAGCCACCCCCAGCCGGTGAGGTGTCGCAGTGGCGTGACCGCGAGCGAGGCGGCCAACAGTCGAATCGCGTAGTGCCCGGTTCGGTGCTGCAGTGACTCGATGGGATTCGCGCCCAGTCCGCCGGAAAGCGCCATCCACACGAGCCAGGGCAGCGGGCCAAGCACGGCCGCCCACACGAGCACGCGCACGAGTCGGCGCCCCGCCGGTGTCTGGCGTGACGTGGACATCATCATGACGCGGTCAGGATGTGGCGGTGACCAGGGCGAAGCTCAGGGGCAACGCTCAGTAGAACTTGCGCAGGTCCATGCCCGCGTACAGCGAGGCGACTTCGTTCGCGTAGCCATTGAACATGAGCGTATTGCGCCTGAGGAACTCACCGATGCGACGCTCCTTTGCCTGTGTCCAGCGCGGGTGGTCCACCGTGGGATTCACGTTCGCGTAGAAGCCGTATTCACTCGGGTTGGCGTCGTTCCACGTGGTGTTGGGCTGCTTCTCGGTAAAGCGAATGCTCACGATCGACTTGGCGCCCTTGAAGCCGTACTTCCACGGCATCACGAGTCGAAGCGGCGCGCCGTTCTGATTCGGAATCTTCTTGCCGTACATGCCGGTAGCGAGCATCGCGAGCGGATGCATCGCTTCGTCCAGCCGCACCGCCTCCTTGTACGGCCACGGCAGCACGTTCGTGCGCTGACCGGGCATCTGCCGTGGGTCGAGCAGCGTGGTGAACTCCACGAACTTCGCCGACGGCATGGGCTCGAGCCGGTTGATCACATCGCGCAGCTTGACGCCACGCCACGGGATCACCATCGACCAGGCCTCCACGCAGCGGTGCCGATAGACCTTGTCCTCGAGCGCGAGACCGGCGAGCAGCGCATCCAGATCCCAGCGCTTCGGCGCCTTCACGAGACCGTCCACGGACACCGTCCAGGGACGCGTGCGCAGCGAGCCGGCGTTCTTCTTGGGGTCGTCCTTGCCGGTGCCGAACTCGTAGAAGTTGTTGTAGCTGGTGGCGTCCTCCTCGTCGGTGACCTTCTCGTCCTGGACACCACCGGGCGTGCACGCGGCCAGCGCGCTGGGAATCGCTAATCCGGCCAGCGCCAGCGCCCCGGCGGTGCCCACAAAGGCGCGGCGGTTCACATAGTCGGACTCGGTGGTGATTTCCGAAGACGGGATATCGGTGGACGACTTGATCAGCATCAGGCGTGGGGTAGGAGTGAGCTGCTGTTGAACCTACTTCGGGGCGTCGGTTGGAGTTCCCGCGCGAGAGTCGTCCGGCATAGTCTCTAGTACGCCGGAACGCCTGCGGCGGATTACCCGCAACTGTTGACCCACCACGCCCGAATCGCTTGCATTCGGGATGCCTTCCGCTCTGCCGCCAACTATTGCCCGCACGCTCGAACGCTTCCGCCTCATGGACCGGGAGACCCGCATGCAGGCGCTGCTCTCGCAGTCCAAGCGTCTCGAGCCGCTGCCAGAGCGCTTCGCAGCGCTCGACCGCGAGGCTTTCACGGTTCCGGAATGCCAGACGCGCGTGGATCTCTTCCCGGAAGTTCAGCCCGATGGCACCATGCACTACTGGGCCGACGTGAATGCCCGGCAGTCCCCCACCGTCGCGGCCGTCCTGTCGATTACGTTTTCAGCGGTCAATGATCAACCGCCCGAAGTTGCGCTGGCCCTGCCATCCGACTTCGTGCGACTGATCATGGAGCACATCGGGCTCGGCGCACGCGAAGCGGGACTTTCGGCCATGGTGCGGCGCATTCAGCGTCACGCCGCCGAAGCGATTGCCGCGCGACCAGCCCCCAATTCCTGACGCTTCGGCATTCGCCGCGGCCTCGTTCGATTCCCTGACACCTCGCCATGCCCATCACGATTACCGTCCGCAAGACGGGCTCGCTGTTCATCAGTGCCGAAGACGCTCCCAACGTTCGCCTCGTCGATCACGACGGCAACGAGATCGAGATGCCCGCCGAGGGCAAGCCGATTTCGCTGTGCCGCTGTGGCGCGTCGTCGCGCAAGCCGTTCTGTGACGGCACGCATTCGAAGATCGGTTTCCTCGCGGGGGACATCGCCCGCGCCGTGGTCGACCAATAAGGCTGAGCCCATTTCATATGCTGGCCACGATCGGCAACTGGTGGACGTGGTTCATGACCGTAGTGGCCGTGATCGTCGGCACGCCGATCGTAGCGGTGATTTATGCCTTCACCAAACCGTTCGACCCAGGCCGGTATGCGGCGGGGCGCGCGTTCCGCCTCGTTGCCGTGACCACGCTCAAGTTCAATCCGTTCTGGCGTTTCGGTGTGCGGGGCACGCCGCCCACGGATCCGCGACGTCCGTATGTGGTCGTGGCCAACCACGAGTCGTACGCGGATGTGTTCCTGATCAGCAGGTTTCCCTGGGAAATGAAGTGGCTGAGCAAGGACACCATCTTCAAGATTCCGTGCCTGGGCTGGATGATGCAGATGGCGGGCGATATCCGGCTCACGCGCGGCAATCGCGACAGCGCCGTGCAGGCGCTGGCGCAGTGCCGCGACCGGCTGGAGAAGAAGGTCTCGGTGATGATCTTCCCCGAGGGCACGCGCTCGCGCGACGGTGTCATGCTGCCGTTCAAGGAAGGTGCGTTTCGCATGGCGATCAAGACGGGCGTTCCGATCCTGCCGATTGCCGTCGCAGGCACTCGCCACGCCATGGCCAAGGGCTCGTTTCGTTTTCGGCCGGCGCGTGCGCTGGCGATGGTGCTCGAACCCGTTGCAACCGAAGGGCTGTCGCTGAAGGACGTCGCCACGCTGCGGGAAGACGTGCGGCGGCGCATCGACGCGGGACGTCGCATACTGGCACGCGAACTTGGCCTGGACGACCCACCGCCGCTCGATGACGGCACGATCAAGCCCGCCACGGAGATTCCCGGTAACACCGACGAGCCTACGGGCGTGATTCCGGACGCCGTGCCCAGCGCGGGTCCGGCCGACCGAAGCTGATGCTGCAAGCGCCGGCGGACGAGGCGACGCTCGAGCGGGAGCTGTCGCGTCCGAGCGACGCGGCTGTCAATGCGCTGGCGACGCTCGACGGCGATGTCATCGTACTTGGTGCGGGCGGCAAGATGGGTCCCTCGCTCGCACGGATGGCGCGT
>JBGTFN010000221.1:0-6535 GCA_041747275.1 Gemmatimonadaceae bacterium
GACGCGCGGACCGCGGCTGCCGACGCGGCGCTCATTCGCATGCGCGCCGTTGCACGCACACGATGGAGACTCGCCGGCGCACTGACGGCCGCGATGGTCGCCGTGTACTTCGGCTTCCTCGCACTCGTCGCGTGGTCACCAGCCCTGCTCGGTCGCACGCTCACCCCCGGACTCTCCATCGGCGTATTGCTGGGCGCCGTCGTGATCGTGTGCGCCTGGCTGCTCACGTGGGTGTACGTGCGCTGGGCCAACGCGGTGTACGATCCCATGGTAGCGGAACAGCGCGCGGAGTTGCGCTCGGCAAAGGAGAGCCGCTGATGCAGGGTTCGAGCATCGGCGAACCGAATGCGGTGGCCATCGCGTTCTTTGCCGTATTCATCACGGCGACACTCGGCATCACGTACTGGGCAGCACGACGCACGCGCACCACCGAAGACTTTTATGCCGCTGGTCGCACGGTCACTGCGGGGCAGAACGGTCTCGCACTGGCGGGCGACTACATGAGCGCGGCGTCGTTTCTTGGAATTGCTGGACTTGTCGCAACCTCCGGATTCGACGGACTGCTCTACTCCACCGGTTGGCTGGTCGGTTGGCCGGTTGTGTTGTTTCTGGTCGCCGAACCGCTCAGAAATCTCGGGCGCTACACGTTTGCGGACGTCGTCGCAGCACGGCTGAATCCGCGGCCTGTGCGCATCGCAGCGGCGGTAGGCACACTTGGCACGATCATTTTCTATCTCATCGCACAGATGGTCGGCGCCGGCGGACTCATTCAACTCCTGCTCGGCGTTCCGTACGAAATTGCGGTGATTGGTGTGGGCATTGCGATGATGGCGTACGTTCTGTTCGGCGGAATGCTTGCGACCACGTGGGTCCAGATTGTGAAGGCAGTATTGTTGCTCGGAGGCGCGGGACTACTTGCGTTGCTCGTGTTGTCGCGCTTCAACTTCTCGCCGCTGGCGCTCTTCGCCGCCGCAGCAGAACAGTACGGCGATGGGGTACTCGCGCCTGGCAAGCTGGTGCAGAATCCGCTCGACGCGATTTCGCTCGGTCTCGCGCTCATGTTCGGCACCGCCGGGCTACCGCACATTCTCATGCGCTTCTACACTGTTCCGGACGCGCGCGCGGCGCGACGTTCCGTGTTCTTTGCGACGGGACTGATCGGCTTGTTCTATCTGTTGACGTTCGTGCTCGGCTTTGGTGCAATGGTGCTCGTGGGCCCAGACGCGATTCGTGCGGTGGACGCGGGCGGCAACATGGCCGCACCGCTGCTGGCAGAGATGCTCGGCGGCCGCCCGTTCCTCGGATTCATTGCAGCCGTAGCATTCGCAACCATTCTCGCAGTGGTCGCCGGTCTTGCGCTCTCCGGCGCTGCGGCCATTTCGCACGACTTGTGGGCGAGTGTCGTGCGCCGCGGCAATCCGAAGCCGGGCGAGGAGCTGCGCGTGGCGCGCATTGCGACGGTGTGCCTGGCACTGATCGCGATGGGACTGGGCATCGTGTTCAAGGGTCAGAACGTGGCGTTCATGGTGGGACTCGCCTTTGCCATCGCGGCGAGCGGCAATTTTCCGGCGCTGTTGCTCGCGGTATTCTGGCCGCGCACGAGCACCGCCGGAGCGGCCAGCAGCATGGTGGTGGGCACGGTTGCCACGCTGCTGCTCATCACGCTATCGCCTGCCATTCAAGTGGATCTTCTCAAGGCCGAGTCGGCCTGGTTCCCGCTCAGGAATCCGGCGCTGGTCTCGATGCCGCTGTCGTTTGCGGTCGGCATGCTCGTATCGCTCTGGCGGCCCGATGCAGACGGCGCAGCGCGATTCGCAGCGCTCGAGCGGCAAACGCTGCTCGGCGCGGAGTGAAGGCGACACACGCGGCCCGGCGCGGAGTAGAGGCGGCAACGCTGCTCGGCGCGGTGCGAAGCACGAAATTCACCGCCACCAACATCGAGGCGTCGATCGGTCAATACTGGTCGCGCGGTTGACCGGAGTGGTCACCGCAGCCTAGGGTTCGGTGTGGTGGCGGATGGTGCGACAACGTTTGTTTGTTTGCTGTTGTGTTGCCCTCCCCTCGCCCTCCTTGGCCCCTGCCCCCGTAGACGCATCCGCCCTCTCATGAGCTTTCGCGCGATCAATCCGTACACCACCTCACTCATCGAGGAAGTGCACGCGCTCGACACCGCCGGCATCGAGCGCGCAGTCGCCGAAGCAACAGCGGCGCAACAGGCATGGCGATTGCGTTCAATCGAACAGCGCACGCCCTTCATCGAGCGACTGGGCGCCTTGCTGCGAGAGGAACGCGACGCGCTCGCGCTGCGCTGCACGCTCGAGATGGGAAAGCCGATCGCCGCCGCGCGCTCTGAAGTGGAGAAGTGCGCGATGCTGTGCGACATGGCGGTGCAACTCGCGCCACGGTCGCTGGCACCTGAACGTGTGACCGAGGACTCGTTGGGCGCGTGGCGTGTGGAGTATCACCCGCTCGGTGTGTTGCTCGCGATCATGCCGTGGAACTTCCCGTACTGGCAGGCGATGCGTGTCATCGTGCCCAACCTGCTTGCGGGCAATGCCGTGCTGCACAAACCGGCGGGTAGCGTGCCGGGATGCGCTCGGCTGCTGCACGAACTGATCGCGAAAGCGGCGAGCGCGACCAACGTGTCCCCCGCACTCGCGCCGCTGTTCCTGGTTGCGAGCGATGACATCAGCGAGCTCATCGCCGATCCCCGTATCGCCGGCGTCACGCTCACCGGTAGCGAGGGCGCCGGAAAGTCGGTCGCCAAGGCGGCCGGCGCGCATCTCAAGAAAGTCGTGCTCGAACTTGGCGGAAGCGATCCGTTTGTGGTATTGCCCGATGCCGATGTCGAGCGCGCCGCGCGTTCGGCGGTCACTGGTCGCATGGTGAACTCCGGTCAGTCGTGCATCGCGGCCAAGCGGTTCATCGTGTGCGACCCTGTTTACGAACAGTTTCTGGCCGCGTTCTCGCGCGGCATACGCGCGCTGCGTCTCGGCGATCCGCAGGATCCCCGCACGGAAGTGGGACCCTTGGCCACACGCGACATGCGCGAGTCGCTCGACAAGCAGGTGCAGGCGACGCTGGCAGCGGGCGCGCGCATTGCCGCGCAGGCGAACGTGCCGAGCGGCGACGGATATTTCTATGCACCAACGGTGCTCGTCGACGTACCGCTCGATTCCCCCGCGGCGACCGAGGAACTCTTCGGACCGGTCGCGCCGGTGTTTCGTGTCGCCGATGCCGACGCAGCGCTCGAGCTTGCCAATGCGACGAACTTCGGGCTTGGCGCCAGCGTGTGGACACGCGATCCGCAACACGCCGCGCGCTTCGTGGCCGGACTCGACGCGGGCATGGTGTTCGTCAACGAAGTCGTTGCGTCCGATCCGCGCGTACCCTTTGGCGGCGTCAAGCAGTCCGGAATGGGACGCGAACTCGGTCGCCCCGGCTTCCTTGAGTTTACAAACGTGAAGACGGTGCGCGTGGCGGAGTGATCTCGTCTTCGGCGACCGCGTCGTCGAACGCCTGGTCATCGTCGAGCGGACCTTCGAACACACGCCGCCACCACGGCCGCGGATCATCCGCACGCCGCATCAATCGAATCACCTGACGCCACGCCTGCCGCAACTCGGCCGCATCTTCGAAGCGATCGTCCGCTCGCGGATGCAGCCCGCGCTGCAGGAATTGCGAGAGCGGCGACGGGAACGCGTCGAGTTGCAGACGCTCCGTCAATCGGTCCCCCAATTGCTGCGCGAGTACCTGCTCGGCACTCGCTTCACCGAACGGTGCGCGACCCGTGAGCACGAAGTACACAATGCCGGCAATCGCGTAGCAGTCCGTGGACGGACCCTGCGCTTCGCCGAGCAACTGTTCAGGTGCAGCAAATGCGGGCGTGCCCGACGAACTTGTCGCCGGATCTTCGCCCCAGGCCTGCGCAATGCCGAAGTCACCGATGCGCCAGCGCCGGTAACGATCGATCAGGATATTTTCCGGCTTGAGATCGCGATGAATGATGCCGCTCGCATGTGCGGCGAGCAGACCATCCAGCACACCATCGACAGGCATCGCAATTTCATCGAAGTCCCGCGGTCCGCGTCGCGCAATGAGGCTCGCGACCGATCCACCTTCGGCAAGTTCCATGGTATACCACACCACGCCGCCGCGTTCGTCGCTGTCGTAGATGGGCACGATGGCGGGATGCGCCAACTGCGCAGCCAGTCGCGCTTCGCGGCGAAACCGGGACACCGCCACATCGTCCTTCGCGATGTGCGGATGCAACACCTTGATCGCCACTTCGCGCGCGAGCGTGAGGTCGCGTGCGCGCCACACGCTTCCAAAAGTGCCGGAACCGAGCGGTGCCAGGATCTCGTAGTCGTCTGACGTCGCCCAGCGTAGACGTGCCTCCGGTGTATCCTGCACGGAGGGCAGCTCGTCACCTTCCGGTTCCACCATTACGGCGCGCAGCGACACGGTACGATCTACTTCCCGCAAGAACGTGCGCACCGATGGAAAGCGCTGCGCCGGGTCGGCGTGCAGCGCTTGCTCCAGCGCTCGTGCAAGACCGACCGGACAGTCCGGCCGAAGCAGTGTGATCGGTGGAGCGTCGTTTTCGGGCGGGGTCTCACCGGTGAGCGCGGTGAACACCATCGCGGCGAGCAGCCACTGATCGCTGGCCAACGTGGGGGCGTAACCGCCTTCGCGCCACTCGGGCGCCTGCGGTGTGCGAGCGGGATCGGGACGAACGCCATCCGGCACCTGTTCCGGTATGAGGGCCCACTCCCACCCGAGCAACCACAAGCGGCCGCCCGGCGTAAGCCACACGTTGTACGCCGACAACGCGCGGTGCAGCGAGCCGGCGTCGTGCAGGTACGCGAGTGTGCTGCCCGCTTCGCGAAGCACCTGCAGCACCGTGGGCACCGACTCGGGCCCCATGCGCGCGACACGCTGCGCAACCGTTTCGCCGGCGATCCAGCGGCGCAGGTACCCCGGTCCTCGGCGGCTCTCCTGATAGTTCGCCCAGTAGTGATACGTCGTGGGAATGGACGGATGGTTGCGATGCGCCAGCGCGCGTGCTTCGTCGCGCAGCCACGCGCCGTGCTCGGGGTCAGGTGCGCTGACGAGCGACAGCGACCGACCGAGCGCATCCACGACTTCCTGATAGTGTCGCCGGTCGCCCCAGACACTGTCATGGCCCCACGCCCAGCCCGGCGGCAACGTCCAGTCGGCCAGATGCCGAGGGAGCGTTGCCTTGAGGCGGGTCGGTGTCAGGATGGGATCGCGCGATGACATGCCGACAACTTAAGCGCGCAGAAGCGAGACGGTGAGCGTCGTTCCCTGTCCCGGTTCACTCGCCACGCTGATCGAGCCACCCCACCCTTCGAGTTGACGCCGGCTGATCGCGAGGCCGAGGCCGCTGCCACTCGTGCGCGTTGAAAAATGTGGCTGGAAGATCTGCGGCAACACGTCAGCGGGCATGCCGCCACCGTCGTCCTGCACCACGAGCACAATGCGCTCGGCCTCGCAGGTCAGCATCAAATGCACGGTTCGCGCATCGGCGAGTCGGGCATTCTCGAGCAGGTTGAGCAGCACTTCACGCAACTCGTCTGCACGCGCAATCGCGAGCATCGGCGCAACCTGCGATTCACCGTCGGCGATTGTTTCGCCGTTGATGGTCAGCAGCCACGTGACATCGTCTTCGCCCATGCGCTCGAGTCCGACGACATCACGCGCCACTCGGGCCACATCCACAGTCTCACCCGGCGCACGTTCGGCTGGCGCGCTGCCGTAACGACTGAACGCGCGCGCGATTTCATCGAGCCGATCGATCTCGCCTAGGATGCGCGCGACGTTCGTATCGAGGATGTCTCCATAGTCGGCGCGTCCGTCGCGCCAGGCACGCCGCAGGTGCTGCACACCGAGACGAATCGGCGTGAGCGGATTCTTGATTTCGTGCGCGACCTGCCGCGCCATTTCACCCCACGCGAGCACGCGCTGCGCAGACGCGAGTTCCGTCACGTCATCGAGTGTCAGCACCGCGCCGCCCGGCAATCGCGTGAGCGACGCGCGCACCTGGCGTTCCGTGCCCGTGCCCTCGGCGTCGAGCGTTCCGGACATCAATCTTCGTGACGGTGACGCGAGCTGAACATCGAACGCCTCGATCGCGCGGTCGCCACGTTCCATGAACTCACGCACTTGTCCCGCCACCGCCTGCCATTCGCCGAGTGAACGCGCGCGGGCGCCACTACCGATCACCAGCGTACCGGGCGTGAGCGTCGCGCCCAACAGCATTTCCGCACGCGGGTTCGCGAGCAGCACCGTACCGTCGTGGCGAATGGCCACCACACCACTGGCCACCTCACGCAGTACTGCGGCCGTGCGACGCTGCGCCTCTTCCAACGCAGACCGACTTGTGGACAGGTCGGTGGCCATGCGCGCGAACGCCCCGAACACCGGTACGAACTCCGCAGGTGGCATTGCATCGAGCGGCGGCATGGGGCGTCCGCTCGCAATTGCCAGCGCCGCGTCGCGCAGCGTGCCGATC
>JBGTFN010000222.1:0-2994 GCA_041747275.1 Gemmatimonadaceae bacterium
TGCACGGCGGCAGCCGTCGGGGCTCCGCGTGTGGGGGTCTGAGCGCGTGCTGCCGGCGCGCCAAGGGTGACGAGCGCGGCCGTAATGGCGATGGCTCGCGGGAGAGAACGAGGGAATTGCATGGGCAGGGCCGAGTGAGGGTGCGGAGGTCGGCGGGAGGGACGGGACGATCAGGGAAGGTGATGGGCGGACCGAGCGTGGGGCAAGGCTGCAGCGTGACACCGCCTGAGCACCACTCTTCGCGTCGCCATGCGAACTCACCCGTGAGTACGGGGGGTGGGCGCAATATGCTGAATGAGGCGGATGTGAAGAACCCGCACTGTGGACCGTCAACTGTCACCGTAGACGGTTGAGGCGCGATATCGGCTTGGAACGGTTCACAGTGACAGTTAACCGTCAACGGTCGTTGGCCGTGGCACTGCAGCCGCATGGGAGAACCAAAGCCGACGGGCGACAGCGGTCACACTAACAACCGCTCCAGGAAAGCGTCTCCAAGATCATATCAACCAAGGGAGACGACATGCCCAGGAACACACTGCGTGCTCGACCGCGGTGGAGCACCGTGCACCGCACCGCGCGCCTTGCACTGTCCACGTTGCTTGCATCGTGTGCATCGTCGTCCAGCCCGCCGACACTGGTCGACGAAACGGCCGCCGACCCCGCGCTGTCCGCGTTCTTCATCGTGCCGGAACGATGCACAGACGGGCAGGGCCCTGACTGTACGAAACTTCGGCTCGGCGATCCGCACCTCACCACCACGACACCGGAGGTCGGCAAACTGTACTCGTGCACCGGACCGAACCCGTCGGCCCCTGGCATCATCACGGCGCGCATCACGTGGATCGATGACGCGGCCGGCACCTGGAATCTCTTGCGCAAGCCATTCCTGCCGGCGAACGGAGCGAGCGGTATCGCGGCAGGCACAATCACAGTGAATGAGACGAACGGTACGCGCACGATCCAGGCAAACAGCCTGCCGGTGGATGCGAAGATGGGTGACTGGCCGATGACACAATACGCGACGCTCTCCGCGATCGACCGTAATCCCGGCACGCCGGCGTCCCGCATTGTGTCGTTCGTGCTGCCGATGGAGCCGGATATTGCGTCATCGCCCAACTGCGTGGCAACGGGCGCCATTGGCGTGACGCTGAACGGTGTCGTGCTGTTCAGCGCCGTGGACGCTCGCGGAGATGATGCCGTCGCCAACGAGATCGTCGACGTGTACGGCGGGCACCCCGCCATGACACAGTACCACTACCATCATGTGCCGGAGCGCCTCGATGCCGCTCGCGATGCTGACGGACATTCCGGCGTGGTGGGCTACATGCGCGACGGCTTTGCACTACACGGATATCTCGGCGTCGGTGGCGTCGAACTCACCAATGCCGAACTCGATGAGTGCCACGGACATTCGCACGGGACGCTCGGGTATCACTACCATTCCACGATGGAATATCCGTATACGATCGGATGTTATCGCGGAACGCCGAGGTAGCAGGTGAATACGCGAAAAGTCACCGCAATACTGGCGGGCGCCGGTGCTGCGTGGCCTGTTCGTAGTCGTACGCGAGCGCAATCAGTCGCAGTTCGCTCCACGCGCGTCCGAAGAATGAAAGGCCGGCGGGCAGCACATCGTCACGCGTGTATCCCATCGGCACAGTGATGGACGGGAATCCGGTGGATGGCGAAAAAAGCTGGCTGTTGTCGCCGTGTGGTGTGTTCAGGTCTCCGATCAATCGTGGTGGATTGCTCCACGTTGGATACACCAGCGCGTCGAGCTGCAGTGAATCCATCATCTGTTCGACGGCCACGCGCAATGCAGCGCGCACCGCTTCACGGCTCTGGCAACCTGCACTTTCCGCGGGCGTTTCTGTCACGGCACTCGCATCACGCAGCCGCAGTTCAACACTGGGATGAAAGCGGCGACTGCGCAGGATCGCCTCCACTGTCTGCACGGGCGCATTGGGTGCGCGCAGTGCAAGATACTGTTCGAGGTCGTAGCGGAAGCGGTTGCATCCGCCCTCCTGCCGTCGTTGAATGGCTTGCAGCGAGTCCACGCGTGCATCGTCGATGATTGTCGCGCCCTGCGCCCGCAGATCTGCTACCGCGCGTTCGAACACGCGGTTCACTTCAGGATCAAGCGTCGAGCGCTCGTACGCCTGGCGCAGTACGCCGATACGAGCGCCTCGCAGTGCACCGCGTGCGAGCGCGGCAGCATAGTTCGGCGCGCGTCGTGCGTTTGCAGGCGCCGTCACGCTGTCCTCAGGATCGCTGTAGGCAATCACATCGAAAACCGCGACCGCATCGGCGAGCGTGCGCGCCATCGGCCCGGCAATGTCGGCGGTGAAGTTGAGCGGAATCACGCCCGCGCGCGACGTGAGTCCCATCGTCGAACGGATGCCCACCAGCGCCTGATGCGCACTCGGACCGCGAATGGAGTTGCCGGTATCCGTTCCCAGTCCGACGGCGCCGAAGTTCGCCGCAATCGCCGCCGCCGTGCCACCACTCGAACCTGCAGTGACTCGATCCGTCGCATACGGATTCTTTGTGTATCCGGGCAGAATCGAGCTGACGGTTTCATATGGCGTGAACGCCCACTCGGCGAGGTTCGATTTGGCCAGAATGATTGCACCGGCGCCCCGCACCTGACGCACCATCGTCGCGTCCTGCCTGGGCTGCCAGCCCTCGAGCGAAAGTGAGCCGCCCGTTGTTGGAAGGTCGATCGTCTCGAAGTTGTCCTTGATGATCATCGGGATGCAGTGCAGCAGCCCGATAGGGCTGCCAGTGGCGCGCACCTGATCGAGCGAATCGGCAACAGCGAGCGCTCGCGGATTGACGACGATGATCGCGTTGAGAGCGGGGCCCTGCTTGTCCATCGCCACAATGCGATCGAGATACGCCTGCGTCAGCGCGCGGCAGGTGAGCGTCTGCGCGCGGAACGCGGCGTGGATCCGCGCTACGCTCGTCTCCTCGACAGAGAACGCGGTGGATTGC
>JBGTFN010000223.1:0-1791 GCA_041747275.1 Gemmatimonadaceae bacterium
GCCCAACGAGACGCAGTCACCGTTTGTGACGAGTGGCATCCGCATCGGGACGCCGGCCGTCACGACGCGTGGCATGGATGAGGAGGCGATGGTGCAAATTGCGTCGCTGATCGACCGTGTGCTCTCGGCGCCGGAAGACGAATCGGTGCTTGCGGCAGTCAAGGCCGACGTGCATGCGCTCTCGTCCAGATTTCCACTGTATCCCATGCCGGCCGCGCGCAAGGCATTGTGACGAGTCGCGTGTCGCTGCATGTTGTACCCCTGAGGTCGGGTCGCGCGACAGGGTGCGCGGCCAGACACGGCCCTTCGTCGTCCGAATCCGGGCTGGAGCAGTCTTCGTGACCGAGTTGGCATTTCGTGCTGGTATCATGGATCAGATCCGCTTGCGCGAGCAGCGGTTCGACGAGCGCGCCTACCTGTTTGTGCTGGCGGCGCTCGAGTTCTGTCAGGGCCGCCTGACCGAACGTCGCCATATCACCGGCCCCGAGCTGGCGCACGCCTGTCGCTCACTCGCGCTCGAACGTTTCGGTGTGACCGCGCGCCTCGTGCTCGATCATTGGGGTGTGAAAAGCACGCGTGATATCGGCGACATCGTGTTCACGCTCGTGGAGCTGGGCTTGCTCATCAGCCAGCCGCAGGATCGTCGTGAAGATTTTCAGGACGTGTTCGACTTCGCGCAGACGTTCGAGCGCGAGTACCCCTGGAGCGCTGCGCAGCTGGTGTAGCGCGCGCCCGACCCACCGATCGCCAGTCTGCTCATGGTTTCCTCTGCTCCATTGCCGTCGTGCGTGAAGTGCGGCACCGGTACACTCCTGCCTCTGAGCGACTACGGACGCGACGGCGCGCCGATCACATACAAGGCGTGGGTGTGCTCCAACGCCGACTGCGGATTCAGTGTGCGCATCGACAATGGCGAGATCGGATACGGGAAGCCGGTCGGCGTTTCGCAGAAGTAGTCCGCTCCACGCTCCGGCCATCGCCATGCGCCTGCAGGTGACCTCGGCCGCACAATCGCGTGCGCGTGATGAGGCGGCCATCGCGGCGGGCGTCGACAGTTTTTCGCTGATGTCGAGTGCGGGCACTGCCGCCGCTGAAGTCATCATGCGCGAGGCCGCGCACCTGGTTGCCTTCGGCGTCGACATTCATGTGGGACCGGGAAACAATGGCGGCGACGGCTATCTCGTGGCGGCGCAGCTCGCGAGACTGGGCGTGACGGTGCGTATGCACGTTGTTTCACCGCCAGCCACGCACGATGCCCTAAGCGCTGAAGAACTTGCGCGGCGAATGGTTCCCGACGCGGCGTTTCGCGTTGTTGCGGGCGGAGCACCGACGTACCGTCCGCTGCATGTGGATGCGCTGCTGGGCACGGGCGCACACGGCCCGCTACGGGACAACATGCGCGACGCTGCCGATGCCATGCAGCGCGACGTTGCACTCGCACGTTCGCGTTCTGGATTCAACGGTGCAATGCTGTTCGCGCTCGATGTACCCACCGGTGTGAATGCGTCGAGCGGCGAATCGGTCGCAGGCCATGTGCGCGCAGATGTCACCATCATGTTCGGCACGTGCAAGGCGGGTGCGCTTGCTGCGCGTGCGGCATGCGGCCGCATTCATGTCGTGGACATTGGACTTGGGCTTCACGCTGCACTCGACGATGGTGCCGCGAGACTTGCCGAGGCGCAGTCGCTGCGTTCCGTGCTGCCCACTATCGCATGGAATGCGCACAAGGGCAAGCGCGGTCGCGCGCTCGTGATCGGAGGCACGGTCGGCATGGCCGGTGCCGTCCATTTC
>JBGTFN010000224.1:0-11938 GCA_041747275.1 Gemmatimonadaceae bacterium
ATCCTGGCCGGCACGGGGCCGACGGCCGTGGTCGCCGCGCTCGTTGTGAGCCTCACCATTCGCCAGTTCGAGGCGGAACTGGCGTGGCTCGGCGAGGTCGCCGCGGCACTCCCGGGGGGGCGCGAGGAACCCGATTAGCGAAACACCCTGCGGGATTGTGACGTCATTTTTTGCTGCACGGACAATCTGATGAGCCGCGCGATGCTGAATCGCTTCGCTTATCAGTACATGGTTCCTGTGGTCGATATGGGCATCCGAATAGACGCACGCGCGGGACCCGTGACGGCGGCGAGCGGGCGCGTGAGCATCGTCGGCCCGGGCCTGGCCTGTCTCAGGTGCGGGGGGCACCTACATGCGGAAACCCTGCGTGCCGAAGCCATGCCGCACGGCGAGCGCTCTCGGCTTGCCCAGGCGGGCTACGTGATCGGGACGGCCAACGTCGCGCCGTCCGTCATCTCGCTCAATACGACCGTTGCCGCGCTCGCCGTCACTGCCTGCCTCGCGATTTTCGCGAACCTTACCGGCGCGGCGCCGCCAAGCACGCTGATCTATGACGCCACGACGTGGCAGCTCTTCAACGTGGAAGCGCGACACGATGCGGGCTGTGACGTGTGTGGTGCCGAGGGTATCATGTCCCTCGGCGATGCGACACGGGTGTCAGCCTACGATGCACACCGCGTCGCGTGAGGTCGCGGCTTGGGTGCATGGTGCGCGCTCTTCATTCGGCGTGGTGCACGTATGCGTCGACGACGATGCCCCGTGAGCCACTTAGCGGGCCACCATCGCATCTGGCGGCGGTTTGTGCGTCTCGCGGAAGGTGAGGATACGTCAGCCGGCACCGGACCAAACTCAGCGTGAGCGTTGCGCGATAGACTGTCAAGCAGCTCCGTGGATGCTGGTTGGTAGACAGTTCGCCGGGACGTGTTGCGCGTTTCCGCGTCGAATGCCGCTCGCGACATCCTCGGCGCGTCTCGCTGTGCGAGTAGCAAAGCTCGCGACGTCGACTAGCGGAGCGTCAAACGCTCGTGGCGACTTGGCGCTCAGCGCTCGGGGTATAATGGGTCGCGGCGCAATGCCCGCGGTTCACGCGGCCTAGTTTGAAAAGACACAGCATCGTGCTATGCGCCTCGCGAGACGGCCGAAGCGAGGCAACGGGCGACTGGTGCTATTCTCCGATAGCCGGAAACGCTTCGTCCGCTGACCGCTTAGTCCGGCGCCACTCGAGTGTGACTCTGTTCTCGCCGCGATTGTACGCATTGAAGGACTGGACGATCAATGCCGCCAAGAACGGCCCACGAAGCTGTTGCTTCGCGCCGCTGCCGCGCTGGCCGATCAACACCGACCGCAACTCATATGCAGGCATCCCCTTACGGAGATTCTCGCCTTCTTGCACCTGTGTAAGCCACTGCTTGGCCTTGCGTGGGGCGATTTCACTCGCGAGCACGTACACGAACGCGAGGACGGCGTGAGGCTGGACGTCTCCCGCGGCGACGGTCTCCACCGCGCGCGGCAGGTCACGATGCTTGCGGAGCACGCGCTCCAGCTCGGAGTGGGAGACGGCTTGGCCTGAGCTGAGAATGGATCCGTTTTCGTAGTGCCAGATCAGTTTTGCGGTGGCCGCAATCTTTCGCGCGAGGGTTGCACCGACGGCGCCCTCGCCTTCTCGCATCGTGAGAATGTCGCTAAACGAGCGCTGCTTGCCCGTGTCAACGATCTGCAGTGCCTTCTCGTCCAGATTGCGAATCACATGGAACGGGTAGGTCTTGCCTGACCGAACGATGGCTTGCAGGCGGTGCTGTCCGTCGCGCAAGCGACCCTTCCGGTCAAAGCGAATCGGGTCGCCGTTGTCGAACCAGTTGTCCCTCGCCATGTCGAGCTCGAGGCGGGACACGTTGGCCTCGTTTAACCGTCGGTTTGGACCCATGGTGGCCAACCACTCGTCTGCCATCGCCGGCGTAATGTTGACGATCTCGGTCTGCAGCTTGGTCGTGCTCAAAGCAGAACCCGCCATATGCCGATCTCCGTTGTCAAAGCGCGTGGATTCCTGCGATTCGGCAACCTCGCAGGCAGCCGCACGGCGCATTGTAGCGCCTAACTTCCGATTGACACTAGCATACACAATCGGCGCCGATTGCGCATCTGTGGCGCGTACAGATGGGACGACGCCGCCAGTCATCACGGTCAGCCGCGGCATGTCGCGTAAGGTCAACAGACCGGCCGT
This sequence comes from Gemmatimonadaceae bacterium, assembly GCA_041747275.1. GTDB lineage: Bacteria > Gemmatimonadota > Gemmatimonadetes > Gemmatimonadales > Gemmatimonadaceae > JAABRT01. Next base: position 2,222 of record JBGTFN010000224.1, read on the forward strand.
GTACATGAGCGGAGCTGAAGGCGGCGCAGAGGCGTGCCAAGAGCGCAACTCTCAGCCGTTGTTCCCGCGATGAGTTTTCAGGCGCGAGTGCCACGCACGTGGCGCTCAGCGACCCGCTATCCGCCTGCCAACGGCGGTTGGCGGAAACTCGAGGGGCGCAAGGCGGACGAAGACCGGCAGTTCGCCCAGCACCTCCGTGAGCGCGTCGACAACGGTCGGCGGCCCCATCATCGGTCGCTCGGAGGATGCCAGGTTGCGTCGAACTTGCCCTGCCGTACCCGGCGCGCGAGAGCGGTGCCGGGCTCGCTGACATCAGCGAAGTAGGCGCGGTGAAGGAGATGGCGGGCGTCCATGCGTCGTTCGACATCGACCGAATCCATCAGCGCTTAAAGGTTGCAGTTGTGCTAGCCCGCTCATGAAGGATGCATCCGCCTCCGCCAGGTTACACAGCCGTCAGTGCGCCGGCCGCGAGGCGGTAGCGCCCTCCCTCGTCACGCTCGACCTCACCGAGCAGCGCGAGCGTTTCCACGTGACGGCTGACGATGTCGCGGCGAGCACCGGTGAACTGCCGGGCGGCCGCCTCTGTAGTGACAGGGGTAGTCGCGGCCATAGCCCGTAGGGCGGAAATCTGCCCAATGGCGTCCGTGGGCCATGGCAGCATGGCGGTTGCGGCGGGAGCGGGAGGCGCGGTCGCGGTGTCCCCTAGCTCGAGCGAACCCTCGAGCGGTGCGTCTGCCTGTTGCCCGAATCGGGCGCGCTGGTACTCGGGGCGCAGCCACCGCACTGTGCCCACCCGCTCGTCAAGCGCTCGCTGGTCGTGGAGCGCAACTAGGCGCTCGAGGATCAACGCCGATGGTTCTGGCCAAGACCAACCGTATGCATCGGCGACCAGTTGATCGAGTTCGTCATGCATATCTTTTGAGCGATGACTACGCGCCGAGGGTGTGCACAGCGCGCTCCTTCGCTGTGAGCGGAGTGTGAGATCGAAGCTTCTCAATCACCGCGTAGATGTTGGTCAGTGTCACATCGGAACCACGACCCACTGCAGTTGTGCGATGAAGATCGATTCGCTCTGCCAGCTCTGCAATGGCCGTTCGCTGTGCTCGCGTTGCATCAGGAAACGGAAACGGGTCGAAGCAGCGCGCCTTGTCGTACGACGCGTCGTTACCGACGCCGAGGCGCCCGCCCGCCGCCATAGCCCACGCCACGTGGATGGTGGACGACAGCACGCCCAGCACGAAAGCGTCTCCGGTCGCGATGCAAACAATTTTGCTGTCTGGCACTGTGCCGGCCGGCATGAAACTGAAGACGCGACGCCGAGATGTCCGCGTTGTCACGATGAAGCGCGGCAAGCCTTCGAGGGCCGTGCGGAGCGTCCGGCGAGGTTCGGCGAAACGCCACCAGTAGGTGCGATAACTCGGCCGCGGGTTGCTCTGACGTTGCGGGTACACGAGCGTGCGGACGATGTCGAACGGCACCGGATAGTCGCGAGCCTGCTGCTCTGTCATCATGCCGAAGTCGATGACATAGAGCTCGCGCGGTGTGGCCATGAGGTAGCGGCCATTTCGGTACGGATGGCTGACCTCGTGCAGTCTGGCGTCCGACGCGAGCAGCGATTTGGCCTGCTCGGACTCAAGAATGAACCCGGCCCCGCCAACATGCGGCCGAAGCACAGGTGATTGTGTGACTCTTGCTCGCAGACACAACTGGACAACGAGATAGTGTGTATACACACTAGTTTGTAACGAATTTCCCAATCTTGTTCAAACGGTGGCGGGGGAGCCAGGCCGCCCTACGCTTGGTCTTGAGCGCCGATCTTCCTTCGGATGCTCGAGAACCTTATCGAGGAGTCCGCCTTGTCATCCGCACTCAACATTGCAGCTCACCTTACCCTGGCTGAGTCGCAACCAATCAGTGGTCAGCACGAATTCCGTATTCTCGGAGCAGCAGACCCCACGCCTGCGACGCCGCGAGCCCAAGATTCGGGTGAAGACCTGACAGCGGGCGCGACCGTCCGCCGGGGACTTCTGCAGCTCGAGCTCAGTCAGGCAGCCGATAGATGTTTCGAAATGAGCGTGAAACTTCGCTCCGCCGGTGGACTGGCTGGCGAGGACGAGCGACTGCTGAAACGCCTGCGGAAGGCGAGCGTTCGAACAAGGCTGAGAAGCGAGCAATGGCTCGTCTCGCGACGCGACGATGCACTGGCATTTGAGACGGAGCTCCGGCGGCGGCTTTCGAACGCAGGCATGCCGACGTCTACGCCTCAAAACGGCCATGCCCAGAACGGAGTGATGGTCACACGTTCGGAGAGCGCTCGGCCACGCCCGCGTCGGCAAAGCCTGCCGCTTCCACTTCTCTCTGTTCAAGATACGGACATTCTGAAGAAACTTGAAGACGAAAAAGTCGATTGGGAATCACTCCTGACCGTGAGTGCACAAACGCGAGAGCTCACACTGTCAGAGGTGACGATGGACCCATTGGTCCTCCAAGAGTTCATCTACCGGAATGAACTCCTTCAGCTTGAAGGTACGATGTCTGCGAAGGAGGCAACTCGTTCTGCGCTCGGTCGCGAGCCGCTCACGTCCGAAGTCCGCCGCACACAACGGCTCTGGCAGATCAAGCGCAATAGCGTGAACCCGCCACGGGTTGACCGCCGCCGAACGCGGAGCACAGTCCCATTTGTAATGGTGCCACTCACGGAAGCGCTCACCTTGAAGTATTACCACGGGCGACGGCGGGCATCGCACGCTCAGATTGCGGCGCTCGTGAACCAGGAAATTGAGAAACACCAAGTTCGTGCAACCGCGGACGGTTTCGAGCCGACGCTACCCCGTGTGACCAAGGCAAGCGTGGCTCGCTACCTCAAGCGGCTTCCCGAGTCTACCCGGATGGTCAGAGAGCATGACATAAAGCACTGGTGGAAGCAAGATCGACTTGTCGACAAGCGTCTTGAGGCGTTGTATGCAAACCATATCTGGGAGATCGACCACACACCGCTCGACATCAACTGCGTGCTGTCAGCTGAAGCTCCCGACGTAATCGTGCGTCCGCACTTGACGGCGTGCGTTGACGTGTACAGCGGAATGCCGATGGCTGTGTTTGTCAGCTCGAAGAATCCGGACGCGTTTACTACTTCCCTCGCGCTTTCACGAGGAATCGAACCGCGAACGATTGGCGATGTGGAAGTTGGAGGCCTTCCTACCGTGCTGCGTCCGGACCATGGAGCGGACTTCATGGCATCGCATGTGGCAAAAATCGCCGCCGCGCTGCCAATCACACTCGAGTACGCGGCACCAAACAAGCCTGACGAAAAGCCCCGCGTGGAACGATTCATGCGAACGGTAAATCAGAGCCTTGCGAAATATCCGGGTCACCGCGGAGCCGAAGGGATGAGCGACGGGTCCGCGAGCCGCCAGGCCCCTCGTCTCCTCACGATGCAAGCGGTTATTGCCGCCGTGAACGAGTTCGCGCTCGAGTACGCGCAGCGTCGGCGCGCGGACACGAAACAATCGCCTCTCGAGCGTTTCGCCTCAACGGTGCAGTATCGCCTGCCCGCGAACATCGAGGACCTTGAACTGCTGCTGCTCAAGACCGACAAGGAACGCGTGCTGACGCGCGAGGGCGTGCGCTTCAAGAACACCTGGTATAAGGGGCGTGGCGGGACGAGTGCTGGGCACCTGCCGCAGGACCTGACGGGCCGGCGGGTGCGCATTCGCTATCACCCGTATACGTCCGATTCCATCTACGTGTACGACGAGCGGACCGGGCAACGCCTCGGGGAATACGTGCGCGAGGATCTCTTCGAGGGATCCGCAATGGCCCAGAATGTGGCGTACCTGACGCCGCTCCGGGAACGGACGAATGCATTCGCTAAAGCCGTCCGAACGGAGGACTTGGCCGCAGCAGAATCGGCACGTGCCGCAGAGCTACAAACGCTGGTGAAGCAACGAGAAGAAGCGGACGAAAAGGCTGGAGTACGCACGCGAACTCGCGCGGAGACTCGCGATGCAAACCGCGATGGAAAGAGCGAAGAGAAGCGTCGAGAGATGATGCGCGACCTGCTGGACTGAATCAACTCAAATTTTCCCTACACATCATGACGAGTCCACTACCGAGAACTGCGAAACTGCGGCACGGGCAGTCCAAGAGCTCATCGAAAGCGAAGACGTTGTCCAGCGAGCATGCTCCGATAGACGTTTCGGGGGCGCCCGTTCTTGACGAGCCAGCGAGCATTGCGACGATACGAAGCCATCCCGTCACGGGGCCCATTCTCGACCACCATCAACTGCGGCAAGCAATTAAGATTACGCGCCTCTCACACCGAACCCCGGGACTGCAGATGTGGACCGGCGCCCCCGGAGTTGGGAAAACGGTTGCGGCGGAGCAACTTGCACTTGAGTGCAATCAGGAGGCCGACGAAGGAGTAGAGGGGGCATATCGCGCCCACTATTTCCACACGGGCGGGGACGTTGATCGGACGTCCGGCCGCCAGATGAAGCGGGGGATTTACACCGCGTATGAGCAACTTGTGGACGAGTTGTCAAGCGGCGAGTTACGACAGCGGAGTGAGACCTCGCTCGCTACTGAAATCGTTGAACATGTGCGCCTCACAAACACGCAACTCTTGATCATCGACGAGGCAGGAACGAAGACAGCGCCGGAGATCCGTGGCCTTGCATTGATCTCGGATATCGCACGCGAGAAGTGTTTTCCCTTCAGCATTCTGCTTGTTGGTATGGATGATTTGGCTGCGAAGATGACAAGTCTTCCGGTGCTCACATCCCGTACACGTTCTATGCAAACGTTTCGATCATGGGCGCAGAAGGATGCGCTCGCGTACATCATGAGTAGAGCGCCGATTCTCGCAGGTTTATACGCTGAGAAGTGTCCAGGCACAAATACTCTACTTCAGATTGTGCTTCGGGAAACGAAGTGCGCTCCCAGGGACATTGAAACCCTCCTCCCTGAAATCGAAAAGCGACTGTCAAAGCGGCCCAATCCGAAGAAGGTTATTGAAGCCATTCTGTGGTGGCGAAACGAGAGTCGAGAAAGGGCGCTGGGGCAGGCTGCGGAGTACCAGAGTCGTCGTCGCCAGCCACTGCTCGTGTAGTTGAGAAGGCCGAGTCGCAGTGACTGAGCTACAGAGCAGCGCCCGTTCAGTGGTCCTCGTTGCGGTGAAGGAACTAGTCGCAACTCGGGGGCACGCCGTTCGAGTCGGCGACGTGCACGCGCACCTCATGGGGACTTGCCGCGCGATGTCCAGCCGGGAGGTCACGAGAACCCTAGATGGATTGCGTCGCACCGGGCACCTCGTAGTCGTCGACCGCACGTACGGACTCAGAAGTGGCGGTCGGCGATTGTTTGCGCCTGCTGAATCAAAGCTCTCGTCATTGACACACGTCGCTCCCCAAGCGCTCGCGGCGCGGGTTCTTGCGGCTATTGCCACAGAGGAGCAGCGCACGCCGGGCGTCCGGCTCCGTACGGCCGACGTACATCGGCTCGTCATGGGCGCATCGGATCATGATGCATTGGTTCCAAAACCGAACTGGGGAGCGGTATACGGTGCGATCCGAAATCTTGAGCGCCGCCGTGAGCCATTGGTGAGACGAGAGACGGACGAGCGGGGGCACGTGTTCTGGTCGTGGATGCCCGTCGTCAACCGAGATGTTGCGCTGGAATCGGCCGTAGGTGGTGTGCAGTCAAAAACCCATTCCGTGTCTGAACGTCGGTCTCGTCAACGTGCTTCGAAGCTGCTGATCAGCGCGCTGGCTTGCATCTACGAGAAGTCGGGTCGGCGCGTACTCACCACTCGCGAAGTACTCGGTGAGTGTACGACGGATTCGCAGCGGAATGCGATGCGACGCGAGCTCCGCCGAGTGCTCGCCGCGTCTCGCCTTCCTGTTAAGCGCCGGGAGTCTGCGGAGGAACACGTCGAGATCGGAATCGATGCGCCTGCGCTTCACGTTCTCGGCTGGCTTGATCGCGAGTGTTACATCGCCGACAAAGCGTATCCAGTTGCAACGAAGGAGTTTGTCGTCATGCGCGAAGCGCTTCGACTGGAGTGCATAAATCGGCAGATGCGACGGACCAATCGATTGCTCTGCCGATCCGTGCGGCTACGGTGGCTTATGGAGTTGAACCAGGCCACCATCCTTCACAGACTGTCAGAGGTACTCTTAGCGCTACACGAGGGACTATCGGACTGCGATGCAGACAGTCCGCTGGGCCGCCGCACTTCCGCAGCTCTGACGAGGGGTGCGCGTCTGCGTGAAGAGCTTCAACGAGATGCTGGTGGCGCTGGAGAGGAGACGATAGGAGCCGCGTCGGAACGCATGATCACGTTCGCTACGATCCATCACGTTCTGCAGAATCTCCTAGGACCGAGGCTGCCTTCGCCGGTCAGCTTACGCCGGTGCTTGTCAGGAAGTCACGTCTGGCGACGCTTCACACAGCTATCCGCTGCTGGACCGACAGGACGAGCCACAGTGAATAGTCCGATTGGACCGGGTCGTGAGGCTGTCATCTGGGAGGAAACGGGGGTGCTCATGTTTCTCGGCGTTCGCTTTGGCGGACTGAACACACGAGCGTTACTGCGCACGGCATCGCGACTCGTAGGGGAGGGGAGGCCGGAGCGACAAAAGTTTGCTGAACAAGAGTTGCGCCTGAACTTCGGTGACAGTGTGGCTGCGTACCTTCTGCTTCGGCGCAACGCTCTGGAGCGAACTTTGGGAGGGACTGCAGCAGACAGAGAAACAAGAAATGGACGGCCGGACGGCGCTGGGGGCCGGGACACCATTACAGCAACCCGAGCTTGGCTTGCGAGCACGTCATCGAAACTCGTCGATTCCTGGAGGGGGAGCGAATCCCATGCCGACTGCGGGGCGTCGCATGCGGAACCTGGCCCATGGGCGGACTGACCTCTAGAGAGACGAACGTGGAGACCGTAGGGAGTCCGAAGGTGGGCAGCGGCGGGCAGGGAGTCAAAATCCTTGATCTCTGTGCCTGACAAACTCTCGACGACTACACCGCCCAGCACACGCGACCCCTCATTCGAAGGATGTCGCACTCGCTGCCACGAACGTTCAGAGAGACAACCTCGTTGGCGTTCTGCCGGCGAGGTGCGATTCGACGATTGGTCATCGGGTCGAGGCCGATTCGAAGTTTCGGGCTATCGCGAGCGTTGCATGCACCTCGCGCAAGGTAAGCGGAATTGTGCACGATAAATGATCTCGGCTCATTCGCATCGACGCCGGTTTAGCTGCAGGGAAATCATTCAGCAATAAGTAACGCGGGTCCAGCGCGAAGAATCCCCTGATGCGAGTGCATTTCGACCGCAACATATAAATCGCGTTGATCGATCCATATCTCAACGACATCGTGGCCCCAACGAACTCGCGCTGTGCGCGGTGCCTGAAAAAACCGGTAGGTGCTCGACGAACTTTCTTCTGGAAAAACGTCTTGAGAGAATTAGACCTCCGCCAAGTAGAGCCCGCGCCGAATCGCACCGCGTGCCCGCACCTGAACAGCATCGCCAGAACTCCAGTCTCTCTGCCGGGCTGAAATGTTGGTGTCACATTCCGGGCGCCTCGAAATACAAACTTACTTACTAGGCAGCGTTCGTGACTGCGCTTCCGCCGTCTCATGGCGATGGGGCAGCCCGAGCCCTAGGCTCTTCGTGCACGAAAACTTCGCTGAGCGACGCTCGCGCTCTCCGGCCACCTCTGTTCACATCCACATGTCAACGCCCGACGATCACATGTCCTCTCCCCGATTGCTCCGTCCCAGCCTCGTGGACTATGAGCGCTCGAGGAGCATCGCAAAATTGCTGCAGGCCCAACCGGAGCAGGCGTGTAGAAACGCGCTCCGGACAGTACTTGAACACATAGAAACGGGTAGGTACGTGGAAGGCCTCGTTGTGGACACCACACGATTGCCTCAGGTGAGTGAGCACGCGTGGGTACTGACCGAGGACAATATGATTGTGGACCCGACGCCAACCTTTCTGGCACCGACAAAAGACGTCGTGTACCTTGGTGTGCACCAGTGGTACTTCGAGTATCTCTGGGAAACTCTTGACTGGGAGGGAATCCTCAGGCTTCCCATGGCGCATGAGTTTCCATCCTGGGGTGAAGAGTGCCCGTTCTATATGAAGGCGCTCGACTTGGCCGGTCGGCATCTTGCCGCCGTCCACCTCCGCGATACCGGCATGTCGCACAACGCTACGGAGCTCGAAGATCAGTTTGTGCGCCCTCTAGACAGCGACTACTGGCTCCGCATAGATGATTGAGCGGAGGGTGCGACGAGGGCGGTCGACGCGGACTGATGCCGTCGGCGCAAGCTGGGCAGCGGTAACCGATTATTCGAACGCGAAACAGTTGGAACCGACTTACCAGAGAGTGCGAAATCCGGGCCATCACGCCCCAACGCGAACCGCCCCTGAACAGTTGGCGCGCAGTGGCCAACCAGCATGAAGGAGAACGCGGTCGGGACGCGAGGCAATCTTGTGGGAAACCATTGGAGCGCTCGTGTTTCTCGGAATGCGGTTTGGAGGATTTCTCGGGGGTATCGCGGCAGCCTAGGCGAGCGCTGCTGCGGACCGCATCTCGGCTCGTTGGCGAGGGGAGGCCACATGTTCTCCACCCAACACGCGGGGCACCGATCTGCTGGGCGGCTCCGCCGCGGGCGTTCTGCTCCAGCCACAACCAGTACATGCTGATTGCGCAAGCGCGACGGACGACGGTAGTGCCCATAATGCGCTGAGGGAGCTCTTTCTTCGTACCACTACATTTTGACGAGTAAGTCTTGGTCTACTCATACTTCGACGGCGCTCGTGCGTACGAAAGCACCGGGTCATGCTCGGAGCAGCCAGCGTTTTGAATGCTTGGTAGACCTTGGTTGCTCTGACCTTGGGCGCCCCATCAAGATGCGCTTGAGGTGTTGCCGGGCTGAGAGCGGCGGGCTGAACACGTTTGCCCTAGGCTCTCAGCATGAAAAACCAAACTCAAGTCCGCGCTCTGCACGGCGTGCTCGTCGATGCCGAGATCCCTCTCCGCACGCCGTCGGGCGCTGCTCCAATCATCGGCACTCTTCCTGCATATTTGGACCCGACGTTTGGAGATCGTATCCAGGCGCAATGCAATCCAGCCCGACTGCTGCGTGCGTTGCATAGAAATCGTGAGAACTTTCCTCCCACGTGGAGAATAGCCGAGCTGGGCGCGCTGCTCGCAGTGTCAGAATCGGCGTTAGCGGAATGTTCGTCGTCCGCGCTCACCGCGCGCGTGCATCGGCTGTGCGCGTTCGGATGTGTTGAAATCGTCAAAGTGAAACGCAATCGCTATCGCTACGCGCTCGCGGAACTTCCGCCGGTGGACGTGCGGATTGACGCAACCCCGCGTGCATTAACGCGTATCGCTGCTTGGCTTGCGTACGGCCGAAGTATTCAGGGCGGTAAATTCCACGTTCCCGTCACAACGTCTGATGTGCTGCGAGTGCTCGCAACGCACGGCATCCCATGCGCGAAGCTGGGATCAGCGGCGGTAGGCGCGATACGCGGCCTCGTGGCAAGCGACCCTAGTGCGTGGAGACTATCTCTGAGTGGACGCGAGGGAAGGGTTGGCGTGACCATGGGGGAGCAGGCGCTGGCGCCTGACGCCCAATCTGGCTCGTTACCCGAGCGCCTGCTGCCGATAGTGCGAAGTCGGGCAGCGTCTTCGGTAC
>JBGTFN010000225.1:0-5192 GCA_041747275.1 Gemmatimonadaceae bacterium
GTCGAGCTTTTCGCACGCGGCGGCCTTGTTGGACAGCGCGCGGTGCGCTGGGACGCCGCGACAGTATCGCCATCACCCTGTGCGGCGTGGCCAGTCGCCAGTCTCGCGGCGTCTGCCGATTTACCGGCGGCTGCTCCCGGAGCGCGTCGCTGGCTTGTGGCACTGCCGGCGGGACGCGCCAGGTCGATCCCTCTCGATTCCATCGAGGCGCTGGGTAGTCGCGATTCCGCCGCACTTGCCGCCACTCTGGCTCGGCTGGCTTCGGGTCTTCCTGAAGACTCGAGCAGCGCCTTCCGGGGGCTGCCCTTTACCGTCGTTCGAGCCTACCGGAGCACCGATCGATCAGCGAACGGGTTCGTGGCGGGCATCCTCGTTCGTCGCATTCCCCAGGAAGATCGTCCCCTCGAAGAGCGGTTGACGATGCTGGTATCGGCGCCGAGCGAGAACATGAAGCAGTGGAGCGCCGTGTGGCATGAACGCGCCAGTGGTCGGGAGGAAGAAGTAATAGCTACCGAACCGTTGGCGGCACTCCTGGTTGGAGAGACGTCACCCTACACGCTGCTGGTGATGGGTCGGGACGACGGCTCAGGTACGGCGCTCGCCATACTCGAACGGCGCGGCAGTCGCTGGCGAATTCGCTGGGAGAGTCCGGTGACGGGCTGCTGACCCTTGCGGCTGCAGTGATATCTCAGTACTGTGATAAATCACTCTTCTGGAGATTTTCATGACAGCTCCCGCTCTCGGCGGTCTACATCATCTCACCGCCATCACGGCACGTGCTGGCGCGAACATGTCGATGGCCACGCAGTCGCTTGGCCTGCGGCTCGTGAAGCGAACCGTCAATCAGGACGACGTGTCGGCATACCATCTTTTCTACGGCGACGCGGTCGGTCGACCAGGCACCGAACTCACGTTCTTCGAGTGGGGGCACGTACCACAGCGACAGCCCGGCACCGGGGAAGTCGCGGAAACCGGGCTCAGAGTCCCGACGACCGAGGCGCTCGCCTGGTGGGAGACTCGATTGCGAGAGGACGCGCGCATGGTTGTTCGTGGACGAACCGACCGTGCTGGTCGTGCCGTACTTCGATTCGCCGACGCCGAGGGACAACCGTTTGCGCTGGTAGTGGACACCGAAAGTCCGCCTCCCGCGGAGCCCGGGAGTGCCGATCTCGCGGCGGCCGAAAAGGCGTGGTGGCAGTCCGCGCCCGTACCGCGCGAGCGGGCGATTCTCGGGCTCGGGCCCGTGCTGCTCAACGTGCGGTCTCTGGAACCCACCGCGCGATTCCTCACCGACGTCATGGGCATGCGCGACGCCGGTCGCTACGCCGACCCCGATCGTGCGGATCGTGAGGTTGCGGTGTTCTCGATGGGCTCGGGCGGGCCGTCTGCTGAAGTGCACGTTGTTGCGCGACCGGACCTGGCGCGCGCGCAGCAGGGCTTCGGCGGCGTACATCATGTGGCGTTCCGGGTGGCCGATCATGCGGCGCAGAATGAGTGGCTTTCACACCTTACCAGGCTGCGCGTCGCAAACTCCGGGCTCGTGGAGCGATACTACTTCGAGTCGCTCTACTTCCGTGAGCCCGAAGGCACGCTTTTTGAACTGGCCACCGACGGTCCCGGATTTACCGCCGACGAGGATGCCATGACGATGGGTGAGCGACTGGCGCTGCCCCCGTTTCTTGAGCCGCATCGGGAGCGTATCGAAACTGGCCTCAAGCCGCTGCCTGTGCTCGTGGCTTGACCGTTACGCACCATTCCTCGCGATCTGCGTTTCTTCGGAGTATATTCGGTTTTCTCGCAACCTTCCATCGGCATTTTTCTTCGGAGCCAGATCAATGGGCATCAACCAGGCGTTTCTTGGCGAACTTGAACACGAGGCGGCGCAAACGCGGCGCGTGCTGGCCCTGGTGCCGGCCGACCATGCGGACTTCAAGCCCCATCCCAAGTCGTTTTCGCTGGGCAAGCTGGCTGCGCACGTGGCGGACATGCACAACTGGATCGCGGTAACGGTGAACACAACGGAGTTGGACTTTGCAGAGGGCTACGAGGTGCCGCCATTCACCACGACGGCGGAGCTCACGTCACGATTTGATACAATCGTGGAAGAGGGCAAGGCGGCACTCGCGGCCACGAACGACCAGGCGCTGGGCGAAACGTGGACGCTGCGCGCCGGCGAGCAGGTGTTTCTTGCCATGCCTCGTGTGCAGTGCCTGCGCACGATGGTGTTCAATCACATCGTGCATCACCGCGCGCAGCTGATCGTGTACCTGCGACTTCTCGACGTTCCGGTGCCGGGTTTGTACGGTCCGTCCGCAGACGAGCAGTAGGCCAAGGTCGTCGCCCGCGGCGCGGCGACATCTCACTACGGCAGGTCACGACAGCTTCACGGCACTCCCGTGAGTTTCCGACTGAGCGCGCGCAGCCGTGCGCGCGCTTCGTCGTCCATGGCCTGCGCATTGGGCGTTGCGCGCTGTTGTCCGTTGAAATAGGTGGCCTGTCGGCAACTCTTGCATCGTTACGAGCTGCATGACGGCATCAGCGCCCTCGTCCACCGTGGTTCGCGGTCGCATACCGCTTTCCGTGACCATGCTCGTGTTCATCAACGTGGCCGGGTGCAGCGCGACGATGTGAATGCCAAGCGCCTCGAGCTCCGCTGCCATATCCATCGTCATGGTGACCTGCGCCAGCTTGCTTTGCCCGTAGCCGCGCGCTGCTGCGCCGGGCCGCTCGAGCATCACGTCATCAAAATCGATCGGCGATTGACTGATCGACGCAACGTTGATGATGCGTGACGGCGCTGCGCGCTGAAGCAGCGGACGCAGTTCGTGCGACAGCACGTAGCCGGCGAGATAGTTCACCGCGAAATGCAGCTCGTGTCCGTCCTGACTCGTGCGGCGCGGCTCACCACGCGCGATGAGCACGCCGGCGTTGTTGATCAACATGTCGAGTTGCTGATAGTCACGTCGAAGCTCGGCGGCAAATGCGCGAACGCCTGCGATTGATGCGAAGTCGGCGGCATAGAACTTCGCTGAACCCTTACCCGAATCGTTGATCTGCTTCACGACTTCGGCGCCGCGTGCCGCATTGCGTCCATGCACGATCACGTGTGCGCCGAGTGCGGCAGTGCGTTGTGCGACTTCACGCCCGAGTCCGTCTGTGGATCCGGTGATGAGTACGGTGCGACCGCTCAAGGATGTCGACGCTGCTGCGCCTTGCTGCGCGTTGACATCATGTGTGCCGGTGATAGGCGCGAGCGAGTGCAGGGCCGCGAGCAGAGTCGCGATGACAGTGACGGAATGCGAAGAACGCATGGCTGTGCCCGGGGAAGGGAGCCGAGAGCAGGACGGCGGCCGGTCACGCGCCGCCCCTCGATATACCAGACAACATACCCGGAAGCATTCAAATCGCCCGCAACTACTATGCGTGTAGTTGACAGACGTCGTTGAGTGGCCTATCGTGTACTAAGCTCATAGTAACCGCTTTATGGCATGGACAATTCAACGGACACCCGCATGAACTCGGATATGGCGCCGGACCACACCTCGCTGGGCGAGCGGGAACTCGATGTCATGGCGGTGTTGTGGGAAATCGGCTCGGGCACGGTGAACGAAGTGCTGGCGCACCTGGGCGTGCCGCTCGCCTACACCACCGTGCTCACCGTGCTGCGCAACCTCGAAGCGAAGCAGTACGTCACGCGCACCGAAGAAGGTCGCGCGCATCGCTACTTCCCCCGAATTGCACGGCAGGCCGCACAGCGAAGCGCGCTCACGCGACTGGTGGACTCCATGTTCGGCGGCTCGCCGGAAGCGCTGGTGGCCGGGCTCGTGGAGCAGCAGCAGCTCTCGGCGGAGGAGCTGGCGACGCTGGCGAAGGAGCTCAACCGCGCGGCGCGCGTCCACGGTCAGGAAAGCCGACAAGATCAGCGTTCGCCATACAAGCCGGAGAAGGACGAATGAGCGCGCCGGGCGAGGGAACCCTGACGATCGTGGCCTGGATGTACGCCTCGCTTGTTTTTACCGCGTGTGTGGCGCTAGCGATGTACGCGCTGGATCGGGTGCAACGATCGAGCGGTCGAAGCACGCGTCGTTGGTGGGCGGGCGCTCTCGCAGTGACCGTGTGCTGGCCATTGCTTGTGCCGCTGCTTCACGCGATCGGTGGTGCAGCCGACAATGGCGGCTTCGTGTTCACGCCGCCGGTCGGAACAGCGCTGCCGCTCACGCCGCTGAGCGGAGAGTCGACGTTCTTGAGTGCGCTGTGGTCGGGAGCAACTGCGCTGTTGTCGCTGCCACCGGGTGCGCTGGACGTTGTGCACGCGGTGGACGCATCGCTCGCTACTGTTGGGCTTTCCCTGCAGTCATTGCTGCTGTGGAGCTGGGCGCTCGTGAGCGGCGTGTTGCTCGCGCGTCTCTTGCTCGCCGCATGGCGCGTGCAACGGCTCACGGCGTCGGCGTTTCGCACTGAGCTCGATGGTGAGCCAGTGCTGCTCGCCGCACACTTCGGACCGGCCTCGGTAGGATGGCGTTCGCCGCGCATTGTTGTGCCTGCGTGGGTGGCCTCACTCGAGACGCCACTTCGAGCGCTGGTGTTGCGCCATGAGCGAGAGCACTGCCGCGCGCGCGATCCACGCTATGTGTGGATGTCGGCGCTCGCCGTAGTTCTGATGCCGTGGAATGTGGGCGTGTGGTGGCTTGCCCGACGTCTGCGACTCGCGCTCGAGCTCGACTGTGATCGGCGAACGCTGCAGCAGGGAGGGGACGCCACCCTCTACGCAAAGCTCCTGCTCTTCATGAACCATCAGCATCCCGCAGTTCCCTCGCAGGTTCGGCTGGCGTCGTCGCTGGCTTCATCACGCTCTCACCTCAGCCGGAGAATCCACGCCATGCAGAACTCTGTTACGATCACTCGTTCAATGAAGATCGCGCTTGTTTCACTGGCGTCACTGGCGATTGTCGGTGCATGTGCTACGCGCATTCCCGGAAACATCACGTCGCCAGACAACGGTAGTGCCGTTGCGACAGTTGCCCCGGGCACGGAGACCGTGCTTCCCGAACCGGCGCAGGAGCCGTACTTCGAGTTCCAGGTCGAAAAGCCGGCGTCCATGCAGGCGGATCAGCGACGCATGTTCTATCCGCCCGAGCTGCGAGCGGCGGGCGTGCAGGGCGTAGTGCTCGCCAGCTTCGTGGTAGACGAGC
>JBGTFN010000226.1:0-3775 GCA_041747275.1 Gemmatimonadaceae bacterium
CGTTCGCGTGACGGCGCTGGCGGACATCGTGCCGGCCAAGGCTGCGCAGGCCGCGAAACTGGTCACCGACGCAGGCCAGCGCGCGCCGGCGCTCTACACCGACGGCGAACGCGATTTCGAGCGGCTGGTGCAGCGTGATGACATCGACTTCGTGTATATCGCGACGCCGTGGGAATGGCATGTGCCGCAAGCCGTCGCTGCCATGCGCGCGGGCAAGCACACGGGTGTCGAAGTGCCGGTCGCTATCACCATCGATGATTGCTGGCAACTGGTGGACACGTCGGAAGCCACGCGTCGTCACTGCCTCATCATGGAGAACTGCTGCTACGGCTACAACGAACTGCTCGTGCTGAACATGGTACGCGCGGGTGCGTTTGGTCTGCTCAAGCATGCGGAAGCGGCGTACATTCACGACCTGCGCGCGCTGCTGTTCGAAGACAAGGACGAAGGGTTGTGGCGACGGGCGCCGCACCTCGCGCGAGACGGCAACCTGTACCCGACGCATGGCCTCGGCCCGGTTGCGCAATACCTCGGGATTCATCGTGGCGACCGGTTCGACTATCTCGTGTCGATGAGTTCACCGGAGTTCGGGCTTACGGAATACCGCGCGCAACACGTGCCCGCGAACAGTCCCAAGCACAATGAGCAGTATCGCTGCGGCGACCTGAATACGTCGCTGATCAAGACCGTGCAGGGTCGCACCATCATGCTGCAGCACGATGTGGTCAGCCCGCGACCGTACGATCGGCTGAACATGGTGTCCGGCACGAAAGGCGCGTTCCGCGACTATCCGGCGCGCGTGTATCTGGACGGCATGGAAGGTGGACATCGCTGGAACCCGATCGACGGCATGAAGGCGCAGTACGAACATCCGCTCTGGACCAACGTGGGCGAACTCGCGCGCAAGCTGGGCGGGCATGGCGGCATGGACTTCATCATGTGCTATCGCACCGTGCAGTGCATGCGCGAAGGACTGGCACCTGATTTTGATGTGTACGACGCGGCGGCGTGGAGTGCACCCGGTCCGCTCAGCGAGACGTCCGTTGCAACGGGCAGTGCACCATCGCGTTTTCCGGACTTCACGCGCGGGGCGTGGGCCGGTTCCACCAGCACCGGCTGATCCGTGCAACTCACGTCGCTCGATTGGACCATTGTCGCCATCTCCCTTGTGGTCTGCTTCCTGCCGGCCGCGCTCATGGCCAGGCGTGCAGGACGCAGCAGCAGGGAGTTTTTCGGGTCAGGCCAGTCGGCGCCGTGGTGGCTGGTTGGCGTATCGATGGTCGCCACCACATTCAGTACCGACACGCCGAACCTTGTCACCGACCTGGTGCGCACCGGAGGCGTTGCCAACAACTGGGCATGGTGGTCATTCCTGCTCACGGGTATGGCAACAGTCTTTTTCTACGCCCGATTGTGGCGCCGGTCCGGCGTGCTCACAGACCTCGAGTTCTACGAGGTGCGCTACTCGGGCACACCGGCGCGTGCCGTGCGTGCGTTTCGCGCCGTGTATCTCGGGCTGTTCTTCAACTGCGTGATCATGGCGACGGTGAATCTAGCCGCCGTGAAGATTGCGAACGTGCTGCTCGGCTGGCCGATGGGCCAGACACTGCTCGTTTGCGCCGCGATCAATATCGTGTTCGCCGCAACGAGTGGATTGTGGGGCGTCATGGTCACCGACTTCCTGCAGTTCGGCATCGCGATGACGGGATCGATCGCCGCCGCGGTGTACGCGCTGCGCCGTCCTGAAGTGGGCGGACTGTCAGGGCTCGTGGAGAAGCTTGATCCGTCGGTCCTGTCGTTCGTGCCCGACTTCAACGACTGGAATCTCGCGCTCACCATCATGATCATCCCGCTCACCGTGCAATGGTGGTCGGTGTGGTACCCGGGCGCGGAACCCGGTGGCGGCAGCTACATCGCGCAGCGTATGCTGGCCGCGCGTTCCGAGCGTGATGCGCTCGGCGGCACGCTGCTCTTCAACGTTGCGCACTACGCACTGCGCTCGTGGCCGTGGATCATCGTGGCGCTCGCGTCGCTGCTGGTGTACCCGACCATCGGTGACATCGGCACCGCATTGCCGCACGTCGATCCAAGGCTCATCGGCGACGACATGGCGTATCCGGCCATGCTGCGCTTCCTGCCGGCCGGTCTGCTGGGGCTCATGGTCGCGGGCTTGCTGAGTGCGTACGTGTCCACGATCAGCACGCATCTCAACTGGGGCACGTCGTACCTCGTGCACGATGTGTACCGCCGTTTCCTGCGCCCCGATGCCGACGAGAAGCACTACGTCACCATGGCGCGATGGAGCACCGCGATCCTCATGATCATTGCGGCGCTGCTCACGTACGTACTCGAGACCGCCAGGCAAAGCTTCGACCTGCTGCTCGCAATCGGTGCAGGCACTGGTCTGCTCTACCTGCTGCGATGGTTCTGGTGGCGCATCACGGCGTGGAGCGAAATCGCGGCCATGGCGAGCTCCTTCATCATTGCCGTGAGCATCGCGATCGCGCAGAAGAACGGCGCGAACATTCCCACGTCCATCGCGCTGCTCATTTCCGTGGGCCTTACATCGTTGGTCTGGCTGGCCGTCGCATGGTTCGGTCCGCGTACTGATCGTGCCACGCTGCTCTCGTTCTACAAGCTCGTGCGACCATCCGGCCCCGGTTGGACCGACATCCGGCGCGAGTCGGGCGTGGCGGCAGCTCCTGACTCGCTGCCGCAGGCGCTGCTCGCATGGATGCTTGGGCTTGCCTTCGTGTACGGCGCGCTGTTCGGTGTTGGATCATTTCTCTTCGGCAATACGACCGCGGCAGCGCTCTGGGGTACGCTCGCGGTGTTGAGTGGACTCGCGTTGCTTCGTGTAGTACCGCGGCTCTGGTCCGGCGCGCCCGCGTGATGCCATGATTCACGTCGCGGCCATTCTTGCACGCGGCCTGGGGTCGCGGATGCGCCGCGACGACGGTTCTGCGACGCTCGACGCGAACCAGTCGCGTCAGGCCGACGCGGGGGTCAAGGGAATGATTCCCATCGGCCGCCCATTCCTCGATTATGTGCTGTCGGCACTCGCGGACGCAGGCATGCGCGAGGTGGTGTTCGTGATCGCGCCCGGGCACAACATCATTCGCGGGTACTACTCGATCACCGCACCGCCGTCACGCGTGTCCGTGCGCTATGCAGTGCAGGACGAGCCGCTCGGAACGGCCGATGCCGTCATTGCGGCCGCGCGTGAGATCGGCGATGCGCCGTTTCTCGTGCTGAACGCAGACAACTACTACCCCGCAGACGCCGTGCGCGCGCTGGCGGAGTTGGACGACGCGGGTGTCGTGGCGTTCGATCGCAACGCGCTGCTTGCCGATGGTGCCATCAACGCCGATCGCATACGGCAATACGCGGTGCTTTCCCTTCGTCCCGATGATATTCTGCAGCGGATCATCGAGAAGCCTGGCGATACGATCGATCCGCTGAGTGAAGAGGCGCGCTGGGTCAGCATGAACCTGTGGGCCATCACGCCGCCGATCGTCGACGCGTGCCGCAATGTGCAGCGATCCTCGCGCGGCGAGTACGAGCTGCCCATGGCGGTCGGCTCGGTACTCGACACAGTGTGCGTGCGTGTGGTGCGCCGCGCCGATCGTGTGCTCGATCTTTCCGAGCGACGCGACATTGCCGCCGTCGCCGAACGACTTCGCGACGTTGTGGTGCAGCCATGAATGCGACGGACGCGGCATTTCGTCACGCGCTCGAGCGCGAAGGACTGCCCCCCGATGCGGTGTCGCGCTAC
>JBGTFN010000227.1:0-14599 GCA_041747275.1 Gemmatimonadaceae bacterium
AGGCTCATCCGGCACCGGCGTCGCATTCACCGAGGCGGTGGGCTGCGGCGCCTGGGTGTGTTTCAGGACGTGCGGTTCGACGTGCGGTTCGACGTGCGGCGCGGTGTGCAGTTCGATCCGCTGTTCGATGTGTTCGTCACCGTGTTCGTCACCGTGTTCGTCACGGTGCTCTTCACCGTGTTCGTCACGGTGATCGTCACGATCCATGGGTGCGGACTCGCGTGGCGCGGGGCTTCCGCTCTCGCTGACCGCAAGCCGCTCGCCCGCGCCTTCCACCTCTTCGCGCAACTGCGCGAGCCCAACAACACGCGACTCACCTTCAGGCGTGCGCAGTGTCACCGTGTCTCGAAAGATGTCGAACGCCATCACCTTCACTTCGCCGGTGATCGTACGCAGGATCTTGCCTTCTTTCGGAAAGCGACGCCGGCTTTGCACGTAGAACTCATGCTCGTAGCGCAGACAGCACATGAGCCGTCCGCACGCACCCGAGATCTGCGTGGGGTTGAGCGACAGACGCTGATCCTTGGCGACACCAAGGTTGACGGGCCGCAGATCGGGCAACCAGCTCGCCGAGCAGTACTCGCGTCCACAACGACCGATGCCCGAAAGTCGCTTGGCTTCGTCGCGTACGCCGATCTGCTTGAGTTCGATTCGCGTGCGAAATACGCCGGCGAGTTCGCGCACCAGACCTCGAAAGTCGATGCGCTTCTCCGCCGTGAAGTACAGCGTGAGCTTCCGACGATCCCATTGCCACTCGGCGTCGGAGATTTTCATCACCAGGTCAGCAGCGCGCGCCCGCTCGTGCGACGTCTTGCGGGCCGTCTGGTTCTCCTCCGCGAGCGTGGACGCACTTGCAATGTCGTCATCAGTGGCGAGCCGCAGCGCGCGATCTTTGGGCGGCGGCGCGCTGCCACATCCGTGACTGCATCCTCGACAGCGAGTCTCGGCCAGTTCACCCGTGGCGTGCACGTGCCCCAGGTCTTCGCCGCGGTCCGCTTCGACGATGACGGCCGCGCGAAGCGGAGGCGGTGTTTCGCCTTCCCACTGATAGAAGCCCTTGCGATTGCCGCTGAATGCAACCTCGATGAGGTGCGTCATGCGCGCCTCACTCGTTGAACTGCCCCATGCGCAGAAACTTCTCGCGGCGTTTGCGGACGAGGCGCTCCGGCTTGAGCTTTTTAAGTTCATCAAGGTGACGCACGAGCGTTTCCTTGAGCGTCGCCGCAGTGGCCTCATGATCGGAATGCGCGCCGCCGATGGGTTCCGGAATGATCTCGTCGATGATGCGCAGCTCGAAGAGATCCTGCGCGGTGATGCGAAGCGCCGACGCTGCCTTCTCGCGCATTTCCTGGCTCTTGCCATCCTTCCAGAGAATGGCCGCGCAGCCTTCGACGGTGATCACGCTGTATACGGCGTTCTCCAGCATGAAGACGCGATCGGCCACGCCGAGTGCCAGCGCGCCGCCCGATCCGCCCTCGCCGATGATTGTCGCGAGAATGGGCACCTGCAGCTGGCTCATCTCGAAGAGATTGCGCGCAATCGCTTCACTCTGACCGCGTTCTTCAGCGCCAAGACCTGCCCACGCGCCCGGTGTGTCGATGAGCGTCACTACCGGTACCTGGAATTTTTCCGCGAGCTTCATCAGTCGCAGCGCCTTCCGGTAGCCTTCCGGATGCGGCATGCCGAAGTTGCGCTTGAGATTTTCCTTTGTGTCGCGACCACGCTGATGACCGATCACCATCACGGTCTCACCCTCGAGGCGTGCCCAACCGCCAACGATTGCCGCGTCGTCGCGAAACGCGCGGTCGCCGTGCAGTTCGGTGAAGTCGGTGAAGGCGAGGCGCAGGTAGTCGAGCGTGAACGGACGCTTCGGAATGCGCGCGACCTGCACCCGCTGGAGCGGTGTGAGCTCGCGATAGATGGCGACGCGCAGATCGGTGAGTTTCTGCTCGAGCGGCGCCAGTTCGGCGGCGACGTTCAGGTCGCGGTCACCGGTGAGCCGACGCAGCTCGTCGATCTGGCGTTCGAGCTCAGCAATCGGCCGTTCGAACTCGAGCGTTGGAGTTGCCATGAATAATCTCGGAAATCGCGGTGCCAACACGAGTCGGCATCGCGCGCAGGTGCATGCAGCAGGTCAGGCGCGAACGAGTCGCACCCGTTCGTGGCCGAGCAGCGCGCGCAGGTCGGAGAGCGCGAGCGGCGTGGCCGCGAGAGTCAGTGATTTGGAGCGGAAACGAACGGCCGTGCCTTGATCATCACGCCACCGCAGTTCCAGCGGCGCATTGCCGATGTGTCCGTCGAGTGTCCGACGCACATCGTCCATGACCGCAGGCGGAAGATCCGCGCCGCCCTCCAGATCGATTGTAATGGCTACCTCACCGGCTGCGCGCAACTCGGCGAACCGGGTCACCGCATCCACGATGAAGGTGGGATTCTCGACGTCCTGATCACGCCGAGAATAGCTGCCCTTGACGAGCAGCGGAATATCGGCGCGAACCCGGTCGCCCAGCGCCGCCCAAGCTTCGGGAAACACCAGGATCTCGGAACTTCCGGAAAAATCTTCAACTGTCAACCGGGCGAACTCCTGACCCGACCGTTTGCTGACCTGCCGCTTGATGGCCGTGACGACCACGCCAATGGTGATGGCGTGTTCGGTCCACGTCCCGAGTTCCGCCACAGTGTGCGAGGCGAACAGCTCGCATTCGGTGCGGAACGGATCGAGCGGATGACCTGAAATATAGAAGCCGAGCAGATCTTTCTCCTTCTGGAGACGCTCGGTTTCAGTCCACTCGGCGACATTGGGCAGCGTGGCAGGAGCCGGGGTGTTGCTTGCGTCGACGCGCGAATCCCCGAACATATCCCCAAACAGCGACACCTGGCCCGCGGCCGCCTCGTCCTGGCGCAGAGAGGCTTCATTGAGCGCGGCGTCCAGACCGGCCTGCAACTGCGCGCGATGGCCGCCGAGCGAGTCGCACGCGCCGGCGAAGATGAGCGCGTCGAAAAAGCGCCGATTGCAGAGCCGCAGATCCACGCGGGAACAGAGGTCATGCAGCGATGTGAACGGACCGTCCGCACGCGCCGAGAGCAGCGAGTCGATCGCGCCCTGTCCGACGTTCCGGATAGCGCCGAGCCCAAAGCGCACGCGCTTGTTCTCCACAACGGTGAAGCGCCAGTTGGACTCGTTGACATCGGGCGCCAGCACCTCGAGTCCCATCTCGCGCGCTTCGGCGATGTACTTGATGACTTCTTCAGTCTTGCCGATCTGCGACGACAGCAGCGCCGCCATGAACTCGGCGGGGTAGTGCGTCTTGAGCCAGGCGGTGTGGTACGACAACACCGAGTACGCAACGGAGTGGCTGTTGTGTACGATGATGTCGTTGGCGACGAAGTTGTGCGTTCCGGCGATTTCCAGGTCGTAGGTGCGCGCTTCGCCGGCCGGTACGATGGAAACGATGCGGTCCCACAGTACGTCGTTGTCGGCGAGACGGTGTAGCTCGTCGTCCTCGAACCAGGCGGCAAGACTGCCCACGAGCGAGCGGGAGAAGCCGATTTTCTTCGCGCCCTTGCCAGCGGGCCGCAAGTCACGCGTACTCACGCCAGCGCCAGCCTCAATATTGGCCCACGTCAGGCCGGCTCGGACTTTCGCTGCGCGCGCGAGGGCCCGCACCGGCCGCACTGGAACGAGGTCCTTCGACGAAACGGTCAGCCCCGTGGATGGCATCGCAAACGCGGCCGCGCGTTTGGCCGGCGCCACAAGATGCGGTCCGACCTGCAGCGCGAATGCCCGCAAGTTCTCGGCGCCTGTGACGAACACCTGGTATCCGGTCTTGCACGAGCCGCGATAGGGAAACGTCGCTTCGCGGATGCGGCCAATGATACCAAGGCGCAGCAGCAAGTGCTGCACCTGCGATGCCAGACGCTTCGACGAGGTCGCGTAGAAGGCAGACCGGTCGCGGGTATTGATATGGCCATCGCCATCCCACATGCGGCCGAGTAAGATGCGCAAGTGGGCGTTGGTCAGCTCGAACGCTTGTGATGGAATCTCCTTCTGCGTCGCAGTGCGGCCCAACAGGTCGAGTTTCCGCGCCCACTCAAAGATCCCGTTGCGACGAGAGCGATCCAAACGGCCAGTATAGATCGACTCCGTGCCGCGATGTGTCGCCTGCGTGCAGTTCACATTCTCGAACTGCTCGGCAGCGGCGATGAAATCGGCAACCGCTTCGCGACACTGATTGTAGAAATACAATCCATGCGGGTGGCACAGGTTTCCCTCAGCCAGCAAGTGGCCCAGCGCAATGACCTCGTGCTCAGGCCACTCAAGTGTGCCGACGGACGGCAGGTGCCTCGGCACGGCGATATGTTCGCCGAGCGAGAGCGACTCGAGGTGGCGCCAGCCGTCGGGCGCGAGAAACGGATGGTTCGCCGTCGCCGTGATCTCACGCCCGCTTTCTGTTCGAAGCGTGAAGACTGGGCGCACGCCGTTGTCCATCACATCAAGCACCTGACCCTGGTGCAGCGACAGCGTGTCAGTATCGCATGTCGCCACGAAACCGAGTGCTTGCCTACGCGCGTACACATCCTCAATGCGCACCATGCGTCCCGACGACGCATCGAAAATCTCGGTATCGCCGACAAGGCACTTGTTGAAACCATAGCGTCCGAACGTCTCGAGCTGTCCCGCAAGCTCCTTGATGATCGCCGGATCGTGCCCCTTCGCGACCGCCTTCTCCTCGAACTTGCCGAGTTCCTTGCGAATCAGCTCAGCGTCTTTCTTGCCGACCGCCTTTCGCAGCACATCTGCTTCGGCGAGCGAGATGCCCGCGAGCACCTGCGCAATGCGCATCACCTGTTCCTGATAGGTGATGACGCCGTAGGTGGTGCTGAGAATCTGCTCGAGTTCCGGCAGCGCGTACGACACCACTTCTTCGCCGCGCTTGCGACGGATGTACACGTTGTGCATGCCGGCGTCGAGCGGACCGGGACGCACCAACGCATTGGACGCGACCAGGTCGTCGAAGCGGTCGCAGCGCATGCGCTTGAGCACGTCGGTCGCAAGCGGCGATTCGAACTGGAACACACCACCAGTTCGCCCTGCGCGCAGCAAGCGATACGTGTCGTCGTCGGTAAAGCCACGCGTCTCGAGCACCACATCGATGCCACGCGTTTCCTTCACGAGCTTGATCGTGTCAGTGATGACGGTGAGCGTGGTGAGCCCGAGAAAGTCCATCTTGAGCATGCCCGCGCGCTCGAGACAGTTCATGTCGTACTGCGTCACGATCACGCGTTCTTCATCGCCCGCGCCGGCGCCCTTGGATGCCTGCGTGCACACCGGCACAAAGTCCGTGAGCGGGCCGGGCGCAATCACCACACCCGCCGCATGCACCCCCGTATGGCGCGAGAGTCCTTCCAGCTTGATCGCGTAGTCGAGCAGTTGCCGGTAACGCGCGTCGTCGGCGTAAAACTTCTTGATCTCGGGTACCTGCACCACGGCTTCCTTGACCGTGAGCGAGTTGTTGGGCGCGTTGGGCACGAGCTTTGCGAGCGCATCCGTCTCCGCGGGCGTGAAGCCGAGCGTGCGCCCCACGTCCTTGATCGCCGCACGCGATTTCATGGTGCCGAACGTGACGATCTGGCCGACGGAATCGCGTCCGTACTTCTGCCGCACGTACTCGATCACTTCCCCGCGCCGCTCGAAGCAGAAGTCCACGTCCACGTCCGGCATGGACACGCGCTCCGGATTCAGGAAGCGCTCGAACAGCAGGTCGAATTCGAGCGGACACACGTCGGTGATGCCGAGCGAGTACGCGACGATCGATCCGGCGGCTGACCCGCGACCCGGACCCACGGGAATGTCGCGATCGCGCGCCGCCTGAATGAAATCGGCGGTGATCAGGAAGTAGCCGGCGTAACCCGTGCGCGTGATGACATCGAGTTCATAGTCGAGTCGTTCCTGCACTTCAGCGCGCAGTGGATCGCCGTAGCGCACCTTCGCACCGGCGGTGGACAGTTGCACGAGATAGTCGTTCTCCGTGGCGATGCCATCGGGCAACGGAAACGCTGGCACGTGGTACTTCTTGCTGAACTGCACGTCCACCGACTCGGCGATCGCCAGCGTATTCTCCAGCACATCCGGACGGCCGGGAAAGTGACCGGCAATCTCGGGTGCGCTCTTGAAGTACAATCCGTCGTCGTACCGCATGCGATCACGATCGCTGCGATCCTTGCCCAGGCCGATGCACAGCAGCACGTCGTGCGCGTCGTGGTCGTCGTGCGTGAGAAAGTGCGCATCGTTGGTGGCGACCACCGGGATGCCGAGCTTGTCGGCGAGCGCGAAGACCTTTGCATTGAGCGTGGACTGTCCGTCGCTGCCGTGCGCCTGCACCTCGAGGTAGTAGCGGCCCTTGAACAGTTCGGCGTACCACGAGGCCACGTCGGCGGCTTCGGCGTCGCGCCCTTCCAGCAGGTGCGACGCGACTTCTCCAGCCATGCACGCCGACGTGACAATGAGCCCGTCGCTGTGCTGCGCGAGCGTTTCCCGGTCCACGCGTGGCTTCCCATAGAAGCCTTCGGTGTATGCGAGAGAGGTGAGCTTGACCAGATTGCGATAGCCCACCATGTCGCGGGCCAGCAGCACGAGGTGATAGTTCGATTTCTGTCCGGGGGACGCCTTGGCGCGCACTCTCCGGTCGCCGGGCGCCACGTAGGCTTCCATTCCCAGAATGGGTTTGACGCCCGCCTTTCGTGCCTGCTCCTGGAACGCCCAGGCGGCGTGCATGTTACCGTGATCGGTGATGGCCAGCGCAGGCTGCTCGAAGTCTTGCGCGCGCTTGATCAGATCCCCGATCCTGTTCGCCCCGTCGAGGAGCGAGAATTCCGAATGACAGTGCAGATGGACGAAGGACATGGGATACCAATGATAGTCGGCGACAAGCGCTCCGGCCACAGACGCCGCTGGCGTCGTTTCGGTCGTCTCGGCGCGCTCGGCGCGTTTCTGGTGGCGACGGTGTTTTTCGTCTCGCCGATGGGTTGCTATCTGTCGCGCGCGGCGTACGAGGAGGCGAAGATTCTCGCGCGCCGCAAGCCGATCGACAAGCTGGTGGCGGACAGCGCGACACCCGCAGCGGAGCGTGCCAAGCTGTCGCTCGTGGTGTCGGCGCGCACCTTCGCGCGCGATTCACTCGGCCTCGACCCTGGCGATTCATTCACCCGCTACACGCGGCTGGATCGCGACACACTCGTGCTGGTGGTGTCGGCCGCGTATCCCGATCGCCTCGCGCGCAAGACGTGGTGGTTTCCCATCGTGGGCCGATTTCCGTACAAGGGATTCTTCGACTTCGACGGTGCGCTGCGTACGGCGGAACAGTTGCGGCGTGACGGGTTCGACGTGTCGGTGGGTGCGTCGAGCGCGTTCAGCACACTCGGCTGGTTCAACGATCCGCTGGTGAGCACCACGCTGCGCATGGATTCGATTTCGCTGGCGAACACGGTGATCCACGAAATCGCGCACACCACGTTTTTTGCGAAGGGGCAGGTGGTGTTCAATGAATCGTTCGCGACGTTCGTGGGAGGGCGCGGAGCGGTGCACTTCTTCCGCTCGCTCGGTGACTCGCTGTCCGTCGCGCGTGCTGAACGTGAATGGGCGGACGATCGTGTGCTCGGGGCATTCTGGGCGTCGCTCTTCGCGGAGCTCGATTCGGCGTTCGCGGCGCATCCGGACTCGCTGAACCCGGAGGGCGCAAAGGCGGCGCGTCTCGCGGCGCGGGAGGCGATCTATGGCCGGGCCCGCGCCACGCTGGTGGATTCCGTGGTGCCACGGCTCAGCACCTACGGCCCCGCGTGGGCGCGCGGTGTGACGCTGGACAACGCCGTGCTCATGTCCAGGCGCGTGTACGCCACCGGCCTCGATGACTTCGAGGCGGTGTATCAGCGAGAAGGGAAGAGCGTGGCGGCTGCGGTGCGGCGCATCGTGGAGCTGGCGAAGTCGAGGCCGGACGATCCGTTTGGGGCGGTCGGGGATTGGCTTTCGGATGGATGGTAGCGGCCGTTGTGGGCTTGGCGAACCTTGATGGCGTGTTTGCTCTCGTGGACCACTGGACGCTAGTCCGATTCTCCAGCGGGTACCGGCAATCAGGTCAAAATCCGGGAGCCCCCGGCACCGCCGCAGGTCAGCTGAGGTGGTAGTGTTTATCGGCAAGACAAGGGTTGGGACCACCGCGATGAGCGACACGCTGATGCTGGTGGACAGCACTACAAACTGACACTTGACGGAAGTTCACTTGGAGGCTACTGTAATTGCCCTCCTCAACCACGTCCTACTTGTGTGGTGGCGTGAAAGTCGGCTTGGAGCCTTTGCGCGCCAGGAAAGCTTATGCGTGCGTCTTTCAGCTGCGGAATTCTTGCGCTTCTGGCGGGCACCGAAGTGCTATCGCACTCACGGACGGCACCCGTAGAGGCCGTTCCTGCAGTCTGCGTTGCACGAGCGGCGTCGCCCAGCCAGCATAGCCCAACCGTTCGTGTTTTGTCTACGCCAGCCGATGAGCGTGCGCCGCTGCCCGCTGTTCTCGCGCTTCCCGCGGGCGGCTTGGCTATCGCGTACAGAGGGCTCGTCGAGCTCTTCCCCGACACTGGTACGGTCTCCTACCAAGCTCTGCTCCCGGAGGTTGGCGCGGGTGCGCTGTCTTCTCATGAGATCGTGGCCCTCGAGCCAGACGGTTTACTGGTACTCCATCGCGAAGCTAGACAGCTACACGCGTTTGCAGCGGGATTGCGCCATCTGTGGTCCCAATCGGTTCCGGCACTGGTTGTCTCCATGCGGCTTCGAGCTGGAGTCCTCTTCGTTTCAGGTGTAGCGGAGGACGAGCGTGATGTAGGGCGTTCGCTTCTTGCGTGGAGTATTGGTGAAGGGACGTGGGTACATGCCCGGGACTCGCTTGTTTCCTTTCGAAATGATAAGTCGCAGCTCACGAGAAGAAGGCTGGCACTTGATCGCCTTGGCGCCGATTCGAGCATCTGGAGCATCGGCGTGACGGGGGCCACGCTTGTCTTGTCTCGCGGTGGCGCGTTGCCGACAACGCAACTCCCTCTTCCATCATCGACCGCACAGACTAACGCAGCTCGAGAGCGAGTGGTGCTTCGAGATGTTCTACTCCTAGCGGATGGTGGCTTGGCAGTTCTCTTATGGCGAGTACGCGCTCCCTCACCAGGGGACGGGCCTCGCGCGCCACCCCGAAGTGAAATTTGGAAGTACGGTAGCCTGGCAGACTCTGCGCCCTCCTACGTCAACGGCGCTGACGAAGTATGGCTTGGAATGACGTCCGAACTGTGCCCAATTTCTTTTGCAGTGCGCGGTGACAGTGTGCTAATCAGTTTTTGAGGTAAACCCTTGCGACCGGAGGAGATATGCTCACTCGCCAGTTGACTCTGTTGGGCTTGTGCTCAGTGCTCAGTTTTTCTGCCACACTCTCCGCGCAGCAGGTCGCCACATCCACTGCATCGGGTGCCAGCTGCGGACTTGACTGCTTAGACGGGCTAGGAATCTGCTCTTTCTATATGTCCTACATCTACAGCGGTTCGTCATATTTCGGAGAGGTTGACGAACCCTTCTGTCAAGAGCTTGAAGAGGGCTGCAACACTCTCACACGCTGCGGCGAGGACATACAGGGACTCGTAGATTCTGTTGAGCTCGCTGTTGCTGAAAAGAATGTTTTTCGCGTCCATCGACTATCGCAGCAGAGTCGACCTGGCGCGGTGGTTGTCGTCTCGGATCGAGTGGAGATACGAGACTGTCAGAATCGGCTTGTCGCCCGATTCGCACTTTCCCGACCTGTGTCTCCGGTAAGTACGGCCGCGCTTGCATCACAACAGCCCGCTCGTGAACAGGGTGTCGCGCGTCGACGGTCGGCCGACCCAGACTTAAGACTTCGGTCAGCTGGCGTTCAGGTGCGCTAACGTCTCGCGAAGCGGGCAATGAGGATCGCCGCGTTCGCCACTTCCATGGGTCTGATGGTAGGGCTCGCATCGCCGTCGTTCGCCCGAGCTCAGATAGTGCTGGGTAACCTGTTTGACGGAAGTGGAGCCGCTGTAAGCGAAGCGGAGATTCTGCTTCTTGGCACAAGTTTACAGACGCGAAGCGATTCGCACGGTGTATTCATACTACCACTGCGACGCGATGCCACTCACCTCATACGCATTCGAAAACTTGGATTCCAAGCACGCACCGTTGAGTTGACTATCGGGTCCGAGGTCGACACGGCGTTTCAGGCAATCGAACTGACGCGCCTCGCTGTCGTGCTTCCCGAAGTAGTCGCCATTGCGCGCGAGAGGAGCTTCATGGAGCGCATAAGTGGATTTGCGGATCGACTTGCGACATCGAGTGCGCCTCGGAGTGCGTTCTGGACCAAGGAGGATATCGCGCGACGAAACCCCGGGAGGGTCTCTGATCTCTTGCGCCGAAACGACATGCGATGTGGAAATCGAGCGGCCATTTTCCTGAACGGCACCTTGCTCGATGCAGAGTCAACTACGGATATGGTGCAGCCCGCTGAGCTTGAAGGGATGGAGGTGTATCGAGGACCTGCACAAATCCCCGTTCAGTTCAACGTTACAACTGCGCCGGGTCGACGGCCCGGCTGCGTCATTCTGTTGTGGACCCGCTGAGAAAAAACCAGCTCATCACATCGTTCCCGCGCGTTTGGAAAGACCATCGAATTGGCGAAAGGAGTTCGATCCGGCGGTGCACACGATTGGAGCTGGACGTCGCCTGGACAGCGCAGATCGCTGGCAGCGCCCGGAGATGTTGACGAGTAGTGAGGGCGCGGAGTCGATGCGAGTGCGGTGAGGACGTGACCCCAGACGCTGCTCCACGCCCAACTGTCAGTCGGCGCATCGGCGCCGCAGGCACCCCCTACGGCGAGACCTTCGCGACCTCCGGCAGCAACACCACCTTCACGTACTGTCCCGGATCCACGTAGCGCGCTGCGGCCGCCTTCACCGACTCGACGGTTGTGCCGTTGATGATCCGCTCGGCTTCGAGCATCTGTCTCGGATCCATTCCGGTTCGGAGACGACCGATGATGCCCGAGAGCCAGTACCCGTTCTCGCGCAGCGAGACTTCGCGTTCGCGGCGCTGCTTTTCCTGCGCGTTGGCGACTTCTTCGGCGGTGGGACCGTTGGTGCGCAGGTCGTCGATCACGCGCTTCACCGTGGCAAAGAGCGTGTCCACATTCTCCGGTGACGAACCGTACTGCACCGCCAGCTGCTGCGACTGACGCGGCTGCGTGGACGCACTTGCTGATACACTGGCGGAGTAGGTGCCGCCGAGTGCTTCACGCAGCTCTTCGAGCAGTCGGGTTTCAAGGATCTCACCGAACGTGCGGAACGACTGGCGCGACGCGACATCGCTGTCGACTTCTGAGTGGTACACCAACACCGTGGACGCCTTCGGTTCCACGCCTGCGCGCACCGTCTTCTCGACGATGCCGCTGGGCGGACGAATGCCCGTGTCACGCCAGTTTTGAACGCGGCCGTGCGACGGCAGGGCGGCGATCCACTGCAGCACATACGGCTCCAGCTCGTCGGCCGTCACGTTGCCGACGAACACGAAGCTGAATCCGTTCGCGTCGGAGAAGCGGTCGCGATAGACCGACATGGCCTCATCGAGCGTGACGCTGTTGAACAGCTCGGCCGACGGCAGCTTCACGCGCGGATGGTTGTTCGCGAGCGTCAGCGACAGTGTGTCGCTGAACACCGCTTCGGGAGCGCGACTGCGGTTCGCGAGCACGGCACCGATCTGTTGACGGAACGCCTGCACTGCCTGCGAGTCAGCGCGTGGCGCCGTGAACTTGAGCCACATCAGCTGGAAGAGTGTCTCGAGATCCTTCGGCGACGCGCGTCCGCTGATGTCCTGGCTCAAGTCTGAAATGGACACACCGACCTGCGCCACCTTGCCGGTGAGCTTCTTCTGCAGGTCGATGATGGAGAACTCACCCGCGCCACCGCGTTCCACGAACAGCGTGGCCAGCTCACCCACGGTCGCCTTCTCATCGGGCAACAGACTGGCACCACCTGGCGCGAAACCTGACATCAACACTTCGTCAGCCTTGAAGTCGGTGGTCTTGAGCGCCACGGTCGTGCCGTTCGTCAAGCGCCACCAGGTCAGGTCGAGTTCCTCGATGCGACCACGCGCCGCGATCGTGCCGGGCGCCGGCACGTTGGCGACCAGTCCGCCTTCGGCCAGCGTTTCCGTCCACGCAGTTACAGGTGTGGAGCCGGCGCGCTCGACGGCCGAGAGCAACTGCGCTTCGGTAGGGACAGCGACGCCCTGCTTGATCGGGACGGATGCCAGGATCGCGCGATCACCGTCCTTGATCCACGTGCGTCCCACCGCATTCACATCGTCGTGCGTGATCGACGCGAGTGCGGCGCCCACCCAGCGATTGTAAAAGCCGATGCCGGGAATGGGCGACTGCTGCAGGAAGTGCCCGACATACGCATCCGCAAACCCGCTCGATTCCGACTTGTCACGCTCGGCGTATGCACGTTCATAGCCGCGCTGCACATCGGTCTTGACGCGATCGATCTCGCTTTGCAGGAACCCGAACTCGTCCACGCGTCGCGCTTCACGAAGAATCGCTTCGAGCGCCGCGTTGAGCTGGCCTTCCTTGGCAGCGAGACCAAGCGAGTACGCGGCACCGCTGCGCGTGAAGCTGTTCACGCTCGACGAGGCACCCACCCACGGCGCGTCGGGACGCTGCGTGATCTCCGCGAGCCGCCGGTTGAACGCGGCGTTGTAGATGTCTTCGACAAGGCGCTGCCGCCACTCGCCGACGGTGCGCGTATTGCGCGCGGGAATCGCCCACGTCACTTCCACCTGCGCCAACTGCAACTCCACATCGCTCGCGATCGATACGCGCGTGCCAGGATTCGCCGGCACGGCCACGCTGTCGCGTGCACGCGGTGACGCAGGGTTGGTGAGCGCACCAAAGCGCGAGACGATCATCGCTTGCACGGAATCGGCGTTGAAGTCACCAACGGCGATCACGGCCATGTTGTTCGGACGATACCAGTCGCGGTAGAAACGGCGCAGCGGCTCAGGCGTCGCACCACGAATGATGCCGGTATCGCCGATCGGCAAGCGCTCGGCATACTTCGAGCCCTTGAGCAGCACCGGGAAATGCTTGTCGAGTACACGAGCATTCGCGCCGCGCGAACCGCGCCATTCTTCAAGCACGACACCGCGTTCGTTTACCACTTCGACGCTGTCGAGCGTGACTGCCGACGCCCAGTCTTCGAGAATGTCCATGCTGCGCGCGAGCAGACCGGCAGAATCGGTAG
Organism: Gemmatimonadaceae bacterium; assembly: GCA_041747275.1. Taxonomy (GTDB): domain Bacteria; phylum Gemmatimonadota; class Gemmatimonadetes; order Gemmatimonadales; family Gemmatimonadaceae; genus JAABRT01. The sequence goes on from JBGTFN010000227.1 coordinate 13,333, forward strand.
GCACGGGCAGGATGTAGACGGTCTCGTCGAAGCTGGTGTACGCGTTGAGGTCAGCACCGAAGCGGACGCCGATGGACTCGAGGTACTTGATGATGTCGTTCTTCGCGAAGCGGCGCGTGCCGTTGAACGCCATGTGTTCAAGGAAATGCGCCAACCCGCGTTGATCGTTGTCCTCGAGCACGGAGCCGGCGTTGACGGCAAGGCGCAACTCGGCGCGGTTCTCGGGGCGCGAGTTCGTGCGGATGTACCAGCGGAGGCCGTTGTCCAGCACCCCAGTGCGCACAGTCGAGTCGACGGGCAACGGTGTGGTTGCGGCCGGCAGCGCCTCCTGGGAGTGCAAGGCGCCAACGTTGAGCAAAGTTGCGGCGGCGATTGTTGTTAGCACTGCAACAGCTGGGGCGCTGGCGCGCCAAGGCGCGAAGGCGCGAAGGCGGGAAGGGAAGGTCATTGTGCAGGTGCTTGGAGGGTGGCGTGTCGCGACGTCTTGCAGGATGGTGGCCCAGCAATCGCGACGTATTGCAACATGGTAACTCAACTGTCGTCCGGCGTCTTCGGTTTCGCGGGAGGCAGTCCGACGCGTCCCCGCAACAAAGCGCGAAGATCGACTGCTGGCCGCGCGGGGAGGGGTGCACTCGAGAGCAGGGACGGCAGTGTGCCGTCGGGGCCGAGCGTTACGCGCTGCATGGTGCGTCGCACGCCCTCGTCGAGGAAGCGTGAGAGTTGGCCGTACGAATAGTCGGCACCCATGCGCGAAGGATATGACTGCAGCGGGTACACGAGGCAGAGATGATCACGTGCGCGCGTCATCGCCACATATAGAAGTCGACGTTCTTCTTCGATGCTGTCGTCGTTGCCGGCGCTGCGCGCCATGGGATAGACGCCGTCGAGCGTCCACGGCACGAATACCGCGTCCCACTCGCGTCCCTTCGCTGAGTGAATCGTGCTGATGATGAGCGCGTCGGTCTCGTCGTCACCGCCGACCGCAAGGTCCTGCGTTGCAGCAGGTGGCTCGAGTGCGAGTGCGGCGAGGAACTCGGAGCGCGTCGGGTAACTCACGGCGATGATCTCGAGCTGGTCGAGATCGGCGAGTCGCGGTGCCGGCTCGTCGTACGTTTCCATGAGCAGGCGATCGTACAGTTGACGGATCTGTGCGATCTCTTCGCTTGTCGGCACGGGTGACGGCGCACCGCGCATGCCGTCGAGCAAGGCGCCGAGTGCCGCGAGTCCTGGTGCGGCACGCGATGACGCACGTACGGCGCCAAGCACG
>JBGTFN010000228.1:0-3603 GCA_041747275.1 Gemmatimonadaceae bacterium
AAGCGTACGAACGTTTCAAGCCGCGCGCGATGCTCGTGGGCGAATCGTGCACGGCCGAAATCATTCAGGATCAGCCGGGTTCGTTGGCGCAGAGCATGGGTCTGCCGATTCCGGTCGTGAATCTGGAGTTGCCCGCCTACTCCAAGAAGGAGAACTGGGGTGCGAGCGAGACGTTCTATCATCTCGTGCGCACGCTGCTGCTGCCCCAGGTGCCGGCCTCGGGCGCCACGCGCGAAACACGACCGGCACATCGCCGACCGCGTGCCAACCTGCTTGGGCCGACGCTGCTTGGCTTCCGCAACCGCGATGACGTGAAGGAGGTCACGCGACTGCTCGGCGATCTTGGCGTGGACGTGCACGTGGTCGCTCCGCTGGGTGCCACGCCGGAATCGCTCATGACGATTCCCGACGCCGACTTCAATGTGTGCCTGTATCCCGAGATTGCGGATACCACATGTCGCTGGCTGCAGAAGAGTTTTGCCATGCCCAAGGTGAAAGCCGTGCCGCTCGGCATCGGCGCGACGCGTGACTTCATTCTTGAAGTCGGTGAGGTGGCGGGCATCGACGTACAGCCGTTCCTCGACCGCGAGAAGCTCGGCGTCTCGCAGATGGATTCGTCACAATCGCTGTTGCCGTGGTACTCGCGATCAGTGGACGCGACGTACCTCACGGGCAAGCGCGTCTTCATTTTCGGCGATGCCACACACGTGAAGGCGGCCGCGCGTATCGCGTCGGAAGAGCTGGGATTCACGATTGTGGGACTTGGCACGTACAGTCGCGAGTTCGCGCGCGACATTCGCGAGGTCGCGACGAAGTACGGTGTCGAAGCCGTGATCAGCGACGACTACCTGGACGTAGAGAAGGCGGTCGGTGACGCGGCGCCGGAGCTGGTGCTCGGTACACAGATGGAGCGCCACATCGCCAAACGGCTCGGTGTGCCGTGCGCGGTGATTTCGTCACCCATTCACGTGCAGGATGTGCCGGCTCGTTATTCGCCGCAGATGGGATTTGAAGGCGCCAACGTCATTTTCGACACGTGGGTGCATCCGCTCATGATGGGTCTCGAGGAGCATCTGCTGCAGATGTTCCGCGAGGACTTCGAGTTTGCTGATGGCGCGACGCCCAGTCACCTGCACAGTGTGCAGGGGGAGCAGGCCGTACTGGCGCCGCTCGAGCCGGTTGCCGCCGGCGCAGTCGCTGCGGTAGCTGCGGCCGTCGCTCCGAGTGCGGCTGATGCAACGACAGCGGTGATCGCGCCAGACGAGACCAACGTCGCAGTGGCAACACTCGAAGCCGAGTGGCTGCCGGACGCTGAGAAGGAACTCAAGAAGATCCCGTTCTTCGTACGTGGCAAGGCCAAGCGCAACACTGAGCGGTACGCGCTCGAACATGGTGTCGCGCACATCACGGTGGATACTCTGTACGAGGCAAAGGCGTTCTATGGCCGCTAGGAAGACCGAGCAAGGCGTGAACAACACGCCGGTCCGCTTCGTCATCGTCACGCTCGATGCGCATCTGGCCGATGCGTTTGAGCGTGCGCGCGTGACGCTCGAACGCGACATGCCCGGTCTTCAGCTGTCCATGCACGTGGCCGCCGACTGGGGCACCGATCCCGCGTCGGCCCAGCGTGCACGTGAAGATATCGACCGTGCGAACTTCATCGCCTGCACGCAGCTCTTCCAGGAAGAGTACGCGAAGGAAGTGCTGGAGGCGGTGCAGGCTCGACGCTTGCAGGCAGACGCCGTGCTGTGCGCGCTGTGCACGCCCGAGCTGGTGAAGTGCACGCGCCTTGGTCGCTTCGACATGAGCAGCGATGCGCCGCAGTCGAAGTTCTCTCCGCTCTCCCTGCTCAAGAAGCTGCGCGGCTCGCGCGACGATGGAAAGTCGAGCGGTGAGCGGCAGATGAAGGCGCTGCGAACACTGCCGGCCATTCTCAAGTTCGTGCCAGGCAAGGCGCAGGATGTACGCGCGTACCTGCTGCTGTTGCAGTACTGGCTCGCTGGCTCCGACAACAACATCGAACAGATGGTTCGGTATCTGATCGATCGCTTCGCTGCCGGTCCACGTGAGTCGCTGCGGGGCGCGCTCGCACCGCGCGATCCGGAGCAGTATCCGGAGACGGGCGTCTGGCATCCGTCGTTGAGTGGCCGCGGCTTGGCCGAAGATGCGCGTACGCTGCCGTCGAGTGGAACGCGCGGCACCGTGGGCGTGCTCGTGGGGCGTTCGTATCTGCTGTCGGGCAACACGGCGCACTACGCCGCCGTGATTGCAGCGTTCGAGGCGCGTGGACTTCGCGTGATTTCGGCGTTTTCGTCGGCACTTGATGCGCGTCCGGCGATCGAACGCTATTTCCGCGATCGCAGCGGGCGCACCGTTATCGACGCGATGGTGAACCTCACGGGCTTCTCGCTCGTGGGCGGCCCGGCGTATAACGACTCGGCGGCGGCGCAAGCGGTGTTGACGCAGCTCGACGTACCGTACCTGTCGCTGCAGACGCTCGAGTTCCAGACCATTGAAGAGTGGCGGGCGGACGCGCGTGGACTCAATCCACTGCAGGCGACATTGCAGGTGGCGATACCCGAGCTCGACGGCGCCATCGTGCCGACGGTGTTCGGCGGCAAGGGACGCGCTGCCGATGGCTCAGCAGCGGCGGCGTCAGAGCCGATCGCCGAGCGTGTGGAGCGAGTGGCCGAGCGTGTGTCGCGCCTCGTCGCGCTGCGCAAGATGCCCCGTGCCGATCGCAAGGTGGCGATCATCCTCTTCAACTTCCCGCCCAACGCCGGCAACACCGGCAGTGCGGCGTATCTGGCGGTTTTTCCGTCGCTGCAGCGTACGCTGGCCGCGCTCAAGGAGCAGGGCTACAGTGTGGAACTGCCGGCGAGCGCCGATGATTTGCGCGAGCGCATCACGCAGGGCAACCGCGAGCAGTATGGCGCACCGGCCAATGTGCACACGCGCATCGCAACTGATGATCACGTGCGGCGCGAACGCTGGCTTGGCCAGATCGAGCAGACGTGGGGACCGGCGCCCGGCAAGCAACTCACCGACGGACAGTCGCTGTTCGTGATGGGATTGCAGCTTGGCAACGTGTTCATCGGCGTGCAGCCGTCGTTCGGGTGGGAAGGCGATCCGATGCGCCTGCTCTTCGAAGGCGGCTTTGCACCCACGCATGCGTTCAGCGCCTTCTACCGCTGGCTCGCCGAAGATTTCCGTGCTGATTCCGTGCTGCACTTCGGCACGCATGGCGCACTCGAGTTCATGCCCGGCAAGCAGGCAGGACTCGACAACACCTGCTGGCCGGAGCGACTGATCGGCGACCTGCCGAATGTGTACCTGTACGCGTCCAACAACTCGTCAGAAGGCACGCTGGCCAAACGTCGCGGTAACGCAACACTGGTCTCATACCTCACGCCGCCAATCACGAACGCAGGACTCTACAAGGGATTGCTCGAACTCAAGGCTACGCTCGATCGCTGGCGACAACTCGATCGATCACAAGCCGAAGAAGCGGCAACGTTACGGGCGCTCGTGCAGCAGCAGGCGGCTGCGGTGGAGCTCGCGAGCGCAGAACCGGCGTGGCCGCTCGATGAGATGGATGCGCAT
>JBGTFN010000229.1:0-5135 GCA_041747275.1 Gemmatimonadaceae bacterium
ACCTGGCGACCAGCATGCACTGGATCTCCCAGCCGCCTTCGTTGTCGGCAAACGCCTTCGCGCGCTGCGCGAGCGGAATCTGATCGAAACCTGACTCGGTGATGGTCAGCATTGTGCCACCCTCGGCCGCTTCGATCTCGAACTCGACAAGCGTAGTCGGGGCAGCGTCGGACGTATCAGGACTCTCGCCCGGATGCCACCGGAACGCCAGCAGCCGCTGCGGCTCCACGCGCTCCACCATCACGTCGCACGCCATGCCTTCGTACGGCTTCTGCTTTTCCGCGACGGACGCGTCCACCGCCGTGGGCACCATGCGTCCCTTCACAAGCTGTCCTTCAATGAACGGGCCTTCGAACCTGACGCCGAACCACTCACCAAACTGGCGTGAATCCGCAATCGCGGCCCATACGCGCGCAGGAACCGCCCGCAACAGCACCGTCTTCACAATGCGATCGTTCGTCATATGCAACCTCTGGGTTGCGTATATAACTACTGCGGCTTGCGATTTTGAGCAATCTCCGAGTGGCGCTTTGGGCGTCGGTTGCCCGGCAATGCCGCGCAGCCGGCCACTCCATCAGATCCCGCAACCTTCAGCGGCTCCGCTGGTACTCATCTCGACACCGCGGCAGCTCCACCGCGTACCGGGGCTGTCTTTACACCGAACATCATCCCACCCGCCATGCGCCCCTGCCTCCGCCACTCATTGTTGTCCGCGTTGTTGCTCGCCGTTGCACCCCAGCTTCACGCGCAGGAGAAGCAGATCGAGCTGCGACTCGATGCCTTCGCGTACGAACAGACCACGGGACGATCCACCGCCGGCATCCGCCTTCCGGGCAGCGCCGCCGCAGCGCTCTATCTCAACGACATGGTGGCGATCGAGGCGCGGCTGCTGGGCATCAGTCGTTCCGAGTTTGAAGGCGCTGGAGAGAGCCCGTCGTTCTCCGCCACCACGCTCTCTGCAGCGATCTTTGTGCCGGTGCATTTCGGCGACGCGCGCGGACGACGCGGCTTCTTCATCGCACCGGGCATCGCCGTCAATCGCAACAGTGTGTCCGCCGAGTTCGGGACGGTCATGCCTCGCGTGGACACCAACGTGAACTACGGACTCGACCTCGGCTTCAAACACACCTTGAAGGGCCGAGTGTCATGGCGACATGCGCTGACCTATCGTACGGGCGACAATCTTTCAGACACGTATGGCGTCACGTCGGGGATCAGCATCTTCTTCCGGTAGCTGACGCTTCTTCCCTCCGACGGCGCGCCACTGCGTTGCGCAACGGGCTCCCACGTCGCGCAACCCAGTTCTCCACGGCATTCATTCACTCTCACGATCGGTTCGTGTCTCCCGCCGATTGTGCGCAGGAAAGTCGTTGGGTTTCGCCTGTATGAACTCTTCACCCGCCGACAGATCAGCGTCCTTCGAATTGACCGTGAACCGGGCGCTGCTCACCTCATCGGAGTTGCCGGTTTCTGCATTCTCATGTTCGTCGTTCGAGTTCGCACGACACGCTTCCAGATCCGTCGAGATGCACTGTGCCACCGGATCCGGTCCGCCTCGCTGACGCTGCGTTCGCTTGCTGAATCTGGGCATTCGTCTACCCCTCATGTCCGCGGTGTAGTGAGCAGTCCGCCTCATTCGACGGCGTCGTCGACAGGCGAACCTCCGGTCCGTCTCCGTGAATCTCCCGCAATTCGTGCGGCGAGGACATCACACCTCGGAGGGGAATGCTGCTCCGCCCTGGGTGCCAGCCGCCTCACCGCGTGCGAACACACGCTGCATATTCCCGTTCAGCGAACGCGGCGGCAGTCCACCTGCACGACGATCAACGGCTCAGGATGCGATGAAGCACATGTCCTGCATTGTCGGAAGACAAGCCATGGTCGCCGTGCTTGGCACCTCGTTCATGATCTTCGCCTCCGGCACCGCCATCGCGGGCACGGCGTACGCACAATCTGTGCAGATCCCGCCGCCAGGCCGTATCGACGCGATCTTCGCCAGATACGACTCCGATTCATCGCCCGGGTGTGCAGTTTCGGTGCTGCACGCCGACAGCGTGATTTGTCGCAAGGCGTACGGCATGGCACACCTCGGCTTCGGTGTGCCCATGACGTCGGCGACCACGTCCTGGATCCCGTATTCCGAAGCGCGCACGTTCGTCGCGCACGTTCGTCGCGCAAGTTAGTCGCGCTTGCAGTCGCGATGCTCGCGCGCGACGGTGCGCTGTCGCTCGAAAATCCGGTGCGTCGTCATGTGCCCGAGGTGCCGGCGTACGCCGCTGATGTCACGGTGCGACACCTGCTGCATCAGCTGCTGCGCATTCTGGTGGAGCGTGCATCGGATCTATCGCTGCACGACTACCTGCAATCGAAGGTCCTCGATAGCGCAGCACCACCGCCCCGGTGCCGAGCACTTTCCGGCTCACGAGCTGCCGCTCAAGGTGCTGAACGGCTGTCCTCAAGTCCCCGCGCACGAGTTCCGCGTTCCAGTCCACTCGCTCGAGCGTGTTCGACACCACGTACTTCTTTGCCGCATGAATCGTGTGCGCAAACGGCTCCATCCAGTCAGGCATCCATTCCGGTCACCCAGCGTTCCGACTGTTCCGATTCGTGTCAAGGAAGGCACGCATCTCAACTCTTTGGGAATGCGGCAGCAGCTCGGCCAGTCGATCCAGCAGTCGATGAAACAGACGTGGACTGTGTTGCCCGCTGATCAGCAACGTGGGCACCTGCATTGTTCGCACGTCCTCGGTGTTCAACGGTGCGAAACCCGATCCGAGGAACTCGGCCTTGATTGCATTGGCACGGAGCTGATCGAGTCGCGCGCTTGACAGTTCACCGTAGAACCTGGCGCCAAGCACGGCCGTGCCAAATATGCGCATCGCCGCGTCCATCTCACCGCGACTGGCGGAAGCGTTTGCCGGACCGACGCCCGTGACGCCGAACTTGATGATCGCGATTGCGGTACGCGGTCGGGTGAACAACAGGTTCAGAAGTTCCGACGGCTTCGGCTTGTTGCTCACGAACAATGTGAGTAGCGGCGGTTCTGCCAATACCAGCGTGTGCACGCGTCGTGGCTCTCTGATCGCCATGAGCAGCGCCACGAAGCCGCCATACGAATGCCCGACGAGATGCACCGTGTCGGAATCGAGCGAGCGCAGGAATGCCTGCAGATCGTCTACCTGCTCCGACATCGAGTAGTCAGCGCCGTCTGGGATTGCAGCGTTGGGCCATTGATTTCCACTTTTGTCATTGGATTCCCTCAGCGGTGAGGCCGATCGATGCACCGCCCGGCACCGTTCCAACGCTAACGCCGCGGCTCATGGCGCATCGCCAGTTCCTGGCTGCCGCTTGAGTTGTTCGACGGCTGTCTTGAGGTCCGAACGCACCAGTTTCGCGTTCCAATCGACGCGCCGCAAGGCGTTCGACACGACGTACCTCTTTGCCGCGTGGATTACGCGGGCGAACGGCTCCATCGTATCGGGCATCCACTCAGCTCTCACGCCCGTCTCCGCCACCGGTCGCCACGCTTCCTCCATCACGCCGTACGTCCATGCTCAGGTCGTTCCGTTGTGTGTGGCGCGATACCCGGATGTTGCGTGGAACTGGTCTGTCGCTCAATGCAGTTCCGGACCGTCCGTCAAACAGTCTTTAGATTACGGCAATGCTGTCTCCTTCCATTGCGCCGAGTATCATGCCACGTCTCCCAATGCATCTCGCCACGCGGTCGCGAGTAGCCGTTGCTGTCGCGCTGCTCGCCATAGCACCCGTCTGCGCAACAGCGCAAACCAGGTATGTGGCCCCGGATGAGACAACGATCCGCTCCTCCATGGAAGCGGTACCGGGGCGGGCGCACTCCAAAGTGGTGCGCATCCAGAACCTGTCCACCGTCCCCATCGTCGTCACGCAGGTTGTGCTCATCAATTGCAACAACGTCGAGTTCGTGTGCGGCATGAACAAAATGGAAACCACCATCGAACCCGGAAAACGCAAGACGGTGCTGAAGGTGGAGCCAGCCGTCGAGTCTCGCGTCGTCAGCTTCAGCTACCGGTTCCAGTGGCGACACAAGTCCATGGAAGCCATTCTCGGCACGCTGGCCAGCGCCGGCGACTCCGCAGCGGCAATGCGGCTCGCACAAGTGCAGAGCGCCGAGGCCGCGCGAGCTGCGAGTGCTCGTTCGGGCGAAACGGAGTTGTATGCGCACGAGCTGCTCGCGCTTGGCGACAGAGTGGCGACGCTGCGCGCCGATCCTGACAGCGTGGTCATTCCTATCGGCAGCGCGATCACGGTCAACATGCTGCGCATCGTTGCAGTTGACTCGAAAGGAAAATCGTTGGGGCGGCTGCGTTCCTCGTATCGGTTCTCGCTCGAGCGGGGAACTGCCGTGACGCTTGCCCGACCAGACTCGATGTTGGGACAGGTGCCGGGTAGGCAGATCCTCACAGTCCTACTGCCTGCCGAACTGTCAGCGGGTCGGGCGACACCGTTCGACGAGGTGCGCTTTACGATCGTCGTGCCCTGATGTCGCGGACGGGCCGCCGCAAACAACGAAAACCCCGCCCGAGGCCGGTGATCACGCTCGAATCAATCGCAGTTCGGGTCCGGCGCCGCGCGATACAGGTGCTGTGAGAGCTCGGCCAGCCAGATCCACCCCACGACAACGCTCAGCCAGATCCCCGCGACGCCGCCCACGCCCGGCACGAACGCCGGCCCAAAGAAACCAACACCTGAACCCGCTCTCCTATGCCGTCAAGGAGAGCGCCACGCAGCCATGAGGTCAGCCGCCTCGTCGAGGCCCCGCAGACGCGCGGCCTCGTCCGCGGTCTGTCCCGCTGCGTTTCGAAGACGCGGATTGGCCCCGTGCGACAGCAACAGCTCGGTCGCGCGTGCGGCCATGAGTTCCTCGTCCGGCAGACAGAAGAGCGGCGTGGGATCACGGTGCCCGTTGAGCACCTCGTTGGCAAGCGTCGGCGTTTCGGCCAGCACCTCGGCGAGTCGATCGATGCGCGCGAATCGCGCCAGCGCGCGCACGTCACGCGTGTGCGGCTCCAGTCGTTCAGCGACTGGAAACCGCCGAGTGACGCACGCCCACTCCATGGCGGTTGCACGCCAGCGCGGTTCGCGTGCATCCACGTCAG
>JBGTFN010000230.1:0-1877 GCA_041747275.1 Gemmatimonadaceae bacterium
CTCGACGAACGACTGGATGTGCCGGACGCAAAGTCATCGCGCTCGACCAGCGCCACGCTGAGTCCGCGCAGCGCCGCCTCCCGCGCAGCGCCGGCCCCCGTGATGCCGCCTCCGATGATGATGACGTCGAATGTCTGGTCAGCCAACGCATTGATCGCGTCCAGTCGCGCCGCTGCTGCGACACCGGCGTGCTGCGCGATTCGCGCGGCGGTGTGCGAAATCGCGAGCGGATCGACAGCGGAAGAGGCCATACCCCAACCTGTCGGGTGTCGCGCATTGATGCCAGTGGCGAGGGACGCGCCGATTAACCGATGGTGCTTGTGCCGAGATTCCGGAACCGTTCACGGTTGCGGTGAACGGTGGACGGTCATCGGTTCTACCGCTCAACGCTCAGCGAATAACCACCGATAACCGTTCACCGACACCGTGTACCGTTCAAAGGCAGTTACTCCGGCACCTTGAGCGTGCGACCCGACGCGGCCAACGCGCGACTTGTTGCGCGCGCAGACTCAAGCACACGATTCGCCTCCGCGATCGCCTTGTCCAGCGCTTCCGAAGCCTCGCTCGCCTGCTTTCGCATTGCGTCGCTTGGCGCTTCCCAGATGCCGCCGATCGATGACTTGATGCCTGCGAGTCGACCAAGGGCATTGCCTGCGTTGGCAGCGCCGCCACCAAATGCACCTTGAGCACCGCCGCCAGATCCACCGCCCGCACCCGCCGCCGGTGAACTGCCCGCTGCGCGTCCCGGTGCAACGCCGAACTTGATGCGCACGCTGTCGAACGCCGCCTTGAGCGACGTGAAGCTGGCCTTTGCATCAGCGGAGAGCGCCGGCGCCGAATCGATGCGTGCCTGCACGGTGGCAATCTGATTGCCGAGCAACGTAAGCTTCGCCGCCACTTCCGCGCCCCGCTGATGCCGCGCGTGCAGGTCGTTGAGCAGCCGGTCGTATGCAACGCGTGCCTCTCCGGTGAGCCGCACGCTGGGATCCATGATGATGCGCAGCGGCTTTGTGCTGGTCACACGTCCGTCAGTCACCAGCGCAACCGAGTATTCTCCGGGCGCAGCATACGGCGCAGCGTTGCCACCACCGCTCCCGAATCCGCCGCTACTACCGCCGCCATCGCCGCGACACGGATTGTGCGCCTCGTATCCCGCCGAGGGCAACGGCGCGGGTATGCCGGCGATCGGGCTCGGGCGGGCGCCACCTCCACCACCACCTCCTCCGCCGCCTCGTGCGGGCTGCGAATCCTGCTCGACAGTGATCGGAGTGCCGCGCATATCCCAGCACACGGTCTGCAGGCCGATGGTTGTGCTGTCCACCGGTACCGCAAGCTCACGCACCACGCGATTGCCTTGCGAAATGCGCACAGCCAGCGATGTGGGACGGGCCGCGAGATAATAGGACATCACCGCCTCGACCGGCGGGTTCTCGCCGATGAACGACTGATGTCCCCAGAACTCGTCGTTGCGGTCGTCCTTGTACTTCCACTGCAGCACCGTCGGCAACGAAAACAGTGATGCATTGGCGACACGTGTCGCGGCGGTGTATTCCTGAATCGGCGCGAGATCGTCGAGAATCCAGATCGAGCGGCCGTGCGACGCGACGATCAGCGCATTGTCGCGCGGATGAATGGTGAGTTCGTCCACTCGCACATTCGGGAAATTGCGTCCACGCAGACGGCGCCAGCTCGCGCCACGGTCGAGCGAGAGAAAGATGCCGCTTTCCGTGCCAGCATACAGCACATCGCGGTTGCGCGTGTCTTCGGTAAGCGTGCGCACCACTTCGCCATCGAGTCCATTCGTGCTGTGGCGGAATGTCGCGCCGAAGTCGGTGCTCACCCAGACATGCGGTGCATAGTCGTTCTCTCGGTGGTTA
>JBGTFN010000231.1:0-2136 GCA_041747275.1 Gemmatimonadaceae bacterium
CTGCACGCGCCCGCACGAACTGACGCGGCGTGAGCATTCCGGGAACCGCTTCGGCTTCGGGCACCAGCGCGAGGTCGGCGTATGTGGACACGTCACCAAACGGCTCACGTCCGAATACACGCACGCTGCCACCCGAGACGGGCAGCAGGCCGGCAGCGATCTGCAGCAACGTGGTCTTTCCGGCGCCGTTGGGTCCGAGCAGTCCGGTGATGCCGGGTTGGATCGTCGCCGAGATGTCGTTGACAGCCACGACATCGCCGAACCAGCGCGAGACATTCGTGAACACGAGGGGCGAATCTTCTGCGCGTGCACCTGGCGCTTGTGCATCGGTGTGCGTGAGCGCGCCTTTTGCGCGTGTCGCCGTGCCGCTGAAGTCCGTCATGCCTCCACCCGCTGAATGCGCCACCACAGGGCGCCAACCGCAGTCGCACAAAACACCGCAACCATGGCGATGTACACACCCACTGAATGCGCCGGTTGCGCGCGCATCGGAGACGCGGGTTCGTCGAACAGCAGCCGACTCGTGAGGTCGAGTACGGCCATCGGGTTGAACAGCTGCGCCGTCGCTGCCTCGAACATGGTGGATGCGCCGAGTGCGGTCGTGGCTGCGGCAAGTACAAGAAACAGGCCGACGATCGCAGCGGTTGCGAAACTCCGACGCGGTGTGAACGCGGCGATGCACGACGCAATGCTGCCAAGCATCACCGATGCAAACACGCTGACCGCGAGCACCGGCCCGATCAACGACCAGCGCTCGTTGAACACCGCGAGCGTATCGCCGGCCACACCGATCGCGCCAAGCAGGAGCACCAGCTGTGGAGCGAGCACAAGGCCAAACAGTGCCAGTACAACCGACGCAAGACGCGCCGACGCGTACTGCCATCGCGACAAATCGCGCGAAAGCATGAGCGGCAGCACTCGATTCGCCTGATCACGACTGAACAGTTCAGGCGCCTGCGCCGCCGCGAACAATACGTACAGGATTGCCAGGCCGGCGAAGTACGTCGCGTGCCGGATCGGCAGCGATGCACGGCTGGCGATGAACACGGTAAGAATGGCGGGCACGCACGAGAACACGAGCACGAACACAGGCAAGGCCTTCGCGCGCGCACCGCGACCGAGTCCGAATAGTGCTTGCATGCCTTGCCACAACAGTGCACTCCACGCCGAGCGCGAGGACAGTCGCTCGCCATCGTAGCGGCGGTACCCGAGATCGTGAATGGTGCTGGTCATGAGGCGGCGTCTTGAAACATCGCGTCCATGCGAGTGCGTCCACGCTCGAGACGCAGCAAACCCGCGTGCACGGTGGCACACGCATCGCGCACAGCATCGGCGGCACGCAACGCTTCGTCACGCTCACCCGATGTCAGCTCGAGCTGAAATCCCGTTCGATCTGCCGTCACCTTCCACCCGCCTTCCGTGAGCATGGCGATCACGGCGTCCACATCACCGTCAATCTCCACTGCGTACTGCGGCATCTCGCTCGTCAGCGCGTCCACGGTGAGTTGCTGACGCAGCATACCCTGCTCGATCACCACGATGCTGCTGCACGTGCGTTCGAGTTCGCCGAGCAGATGCGAAGACACCAGCACACTGATACCGAACTCACGACCGGTTCGCCGAACCAGCGCGAGCATCTCGTCGCGGCCCGCGGGATCGAGCCCGTTGGTTGGCTCGTCGAGCACGAGCAGGCGTGGATCATGCACGAGCGCCTGCGCAAGCTTCACGCGCTGCTGCATGCCGGTGGAATAGGTGCCGATGGGGCGATAGCGCTCTTCATTCAATCCCACGTGCCGCAACACCTCGGCCGTGCGTTCACGCGCCGCTACGCGCGGCAAGCCGGACAGGCGCCCAAGATGCATCACGAACTCGGCCGCACTCGCCTCTGGCGGCAGGCAGTCGTGTTCCGGCATGTAACCGACCAGCCGCCGTATCACGCGGCGTTCACGCACCACATCATGTCCGAACACGGTGGCCGAACCCGCGCTGGGCTCGAGCAGGCCGAGCAGGATGCGAAGAAACGTGCTCTTCCCCGCCCCGTTCGCCCCGACGACGCCGGTGATGCCGTCGGGAATGGCGAGCGTCAGCGCGTCGAGCGCCGTCACGACGCCAAAGCGCCGGGTCAGCGCGGTCGCC
>JBGTFN010000232.1:0-4907 GCA_041747275.1 Gemmatimonadaceae bacterium
CGGTCAGTGCGGCGTGCGTGTCCCGGGCGGCCGAGGTCGCGACCACAGGGGCCGAGACGACGACCGCCCCGTCACCGGCGAACCGGCGCAGGGCGGAGAAATTATGCATGATACATGCATAATAATGCGCACCCCCGCATGCAAGAGGCGCCCGTTGCCGGACGCCTCAATCGAGCAATCGTTCGCCCGCGGCCAGTTGCCTGCGGACAGTTGCCGCTGTGAGCAGTCTGCGGTCAGGTAGGCGCGTGCGCCAACTGCCCCGCCACCACCTCGGCGATGTCCATCACCGGCACTTCGCTGCCCGACGCGGTAAGACCATCCGTCATCATGGTCATGCAGAAGGGACACGCGACGGCAATCGTATCGGCACCAGTGGCCAGCAGTTCCTCAGTGCGCTCGACATTCACGCGCTTGCCTTCTGTTTCTTCCATCCACATGCGTCCACCGCCGGCGCCGCAGCACAGTCCACGACTCTTCGTGCGCGGCGGTTCCACGAGTGTCATCACCGGCAATGCCTTGCGCAGCGTATTTCGCGGCGCGTCGTAGATGTCGTTGTAGCGACCGAGATAGCAGGAATCGTGATACGCGACCTTCAGTCGCTGGCCATGCTCGGTATTCAGCGGCACGCGGCCTTCGTTGAGCAGCCGCTCGATGTAGTCGGTGTGATGGATGACGTCGTAGTGTCCGCCGAGGTCGGGAAACTCCTTCCCCATCTGGTGGAAGCAGTGCGGACAGAATGTGACCACCGTCTTCACCTGATAGCCATCGAGTGTCTCGATGACGCCCTTCGCGAGCATCTGGTAGAGATACTCGTTGCCCATGCGACGGGCCGGATCACCGTGACAGGTTTCTTCCTGACCAAGGATCGCGAACTTCACGTCGGCCGCTTGCAGGATGCGTGCAAACGCCACGGTGATCTTCTTTGCGCGATCGTCGAAGGAGCCCATGCAACCAACCCAGAACAGGATCTCGGGACGCTCCTCTCGCGCGACCATGTCGGCCATCGTGGGAATATCAAGCCCTTCGGTCCACGACTCCCGGTCAGCGGCGCTGTATGCCCACGGACTGCCGTTTCGCTCGAGTGATGTGAGCGCGCCCTGCGCTTCCTCAGGAAAGCGCGACTCCATGAGCACCAGATCCCGGCGCAACTCGTTGATCACATCGAGCTGGTCGATGGAGACGGGGCATTCCTCCACGCACGCGCGACAACTGGTGCACGCCCAGAGCTCTTCTTCCGTGATCCAGTCGTCCAGCAGGTTCTTGTCGAGCACGGCCTGCTGCTCGGCCGTAGCCGTGCCGCCACCGATCGCGTCGAGCGTAGTGGCCTTCTCCGTAAGCCGCGCGCGTGTCTTCACCACGATCATGCGCGGCGAGAGTTTCTTGCCCGTGATGTTGGCGGGACAGGCCGCCGTGCAGCGCCCGCATTCCGTGCATGAATACCCGTCCATGAGATTTTTCCAGGACAGGTGCTCGACGTCAGAGGCTCCAAACTGCTCGACATCGTCGGCTTCGAGATCCATGGGACGCATCGCACCAATGCGTCCCGGGCCCGATGTGTTGGAATAAAACGTGTTGAGCAGTGAGGTGAGTACGTGCAGATGCTTCGAGAACGGCAGGTAATTGGCAAACGCCAGCAAGCCGAGCGCATGAATCCACCAGCTCGTGCGGCCGATTGCGTGCGCCGCGCCCTCGCTCACCCCACCAAAGGCCCGCGCGATCAGCCCCGAGAACAGGTGCCCTGTGGATGACGTGGCGCCGGTGCGGATCTCCATGGCGAACGTGAGCAATAGCGTCACCATGAGCACGGTGATCATGCTCAGGATGAACAGCGCGTCGCCACCGTGCACCGGATCGCCCGCAAAACGCTTGGGCTTGATCACGAGGCGACGATAGAACAGCCACATGACCGCCGTGAGCACCAGCACGCAGAACACTTCCTGCGACACGACGTACGCTACGTACAGCGGTTGCGGCAGCAGCCACGAATACGAGAACCCGTTGACGACACCCTGCACCAGGATTTCGAGCGCGCCGAGGGCAAGCACGCAGAAGCCCCAGAACACCAGCGCGTGCATCAGACCGCCGAGCGGGTCGCGAAGAATCTTTGTCTGCAGGATGCCGATAAACAGCAGGTTCTTCGCGCGGGTCGCTGGCTCGTCGGTGCGGTCTTCGGCGTGTCCAATCAGCGCCCAGCGCCGCAGCCGCAGCGCGCTCCTGGTAAAGAACGCGCCGGCTGCCACGAGGCAGAGCGCAAACACGATGTTCAGCAGAGTCATGAGGCGAAGCTAGGGCGCGACACAAGCCCTCACAAGACAGCGCGAACTACGACGCCTTGGCCGCCTTGACCGCCGCGGTGAGCACAGGCAGGACTTCGAGCGCATCACCAACAATCCCGTAGTCCGCGATCTTGAAGATCGGGGCGTCCTTGTCCTTGTTGATCGCGACAATCGTGCGCGACGTGCGCATGCCGGCGAGATGTTGAATCGCACCGGAGATGCCCGCTGCGATGTACAAGTCCGGACTCACATTCCGACCCGTCTGCCCAATCTGGTCGGTGTGCGGCCGCCAGCCTTCGTCGGTCACGGCGCGCGTGGCTCCCACCGCAGCGTTGCCAAACGCCTCGGCGAGATCTTCGCACAGCTTGAAGTTCTCGGCGACCTTGAGGCCGCGACCACCAGCGATGATCACCGGCGCATCGTTGAGGTCGATCTTGTCGGTATTGCCCTGCTTGAGTTCCACCACCTTCACCCGCGACGAAGCCGGATCCACTGCAGACGTGATGGCTTCGGTCGCCAACGCGCGCGCCTCGGGAGCAGGCGTGAATGCCGCAGGACGCACGGACACCAGCGCGGGCGAGCTTGATAAGGCGAGCGTGGCGATCACCTTTGCGTTGTTGATCGGATGCTGCCCGACCACCGAGCCACCGTCCACTGAAAAACCAGTGACGTCAGGCAGCAGCGCAACACCGAGCTTTGCGGCCACGCGCGGCGAGAGGTCACGCCCGTGCGAGGTGGCGCTGAACAGACCGAACGCGTACGTGCCGCCCTTGAGCAGTCCGGCGACCGTCGCAGCGAGCGCTTCCGGGTTGTACATCGCGAAGCCATCATGCTCGAGCACGAGCACCTTGTCGGCGCCGTGTTCGGCAAGCGGTGCTGCCTTGCCGGTGATGCCAGCACCACCGGCCAGCAGTACATGCACATCGCCACCGCCGGCGAGTTCGGCCAGTTTGCGACCCGCCGTGACGGCTTCGAGTGCAACCTTGCGCAACTCACCCGCGCGTGATTCTGCAATTACGAGGACGTTGGCCATGATCAGAGCACCTTCGCTTCAGTCTGGAGGAGTCGAACGAGTTCCGGCACGGCGTCCACGCCTTCGCCAACGATGCGGCCGGCCGCGCGTTCGGCGGGCAGCGCCATGGATTTCACCGTGAGTTGCACGCCTTCGAGTGTCGCGGGCTTGACCTCGAGCGGCTTCTTCTTGGCCGCCATAATGCCCTTGAGCGAAGGCAGACGTTCCTTGTTGAGACCATCGTCGATGGTGAGCACCGCGGGAAGCGGAAACTCCACCACCTCACTGCCGCCCTCGAGCACACGTTCCGCACGACCAGCGCCGCCGCTGACATCGAGCTTGAACACATTGGTGACGACCGGCAGGTCGAGCAGCTCGGCGACCATCGGACCGGTCATCTGATTCATGGAATCGATGGAGACTCGTCCGAACAGCACGAGATCATACGAGCCGTCCTTGAGCTCAGCAGCGAGCGCGCGGGCGACCGCGAGACCGTCATAGTTGCGCGCGTCGGATTCGAGCAGCACGCCGGAATCGGCGCCCATGGCCATCGCCTTCCGGATCTGCTCCTGGGCGGCGTTAGGGCCCATGCACACCACGTGCACCGTGCCGTCGCCGGCCTTCTCCTTGAGCTGCAGCGCCGCTTCGATGGCCCACAGGTCGAAGTCGTTGATGTCGTATTTGAGGCCCGTCTCTTCGTATCGGGAGCGGTCCGCGGTAATCGCGAACTTCACTTCCATCACGGGGACGCGCTTGATGCAAACGGCAATCTTCACCGCAGTCGCTCCATGCTCGGGTTGCTTGTGAATGAATTCACGAGCGAAAGCTAGGACGATGCAGGGCGGGTGGCAATGTGACGCGAGCGTCGTATTTGGCGCGAGCACCGTACATATGCGGCACGGGCCGCCTCCCGCAGGAGACGACCCGTGCCGTTACATGTAAAGGAAAGGCGTGTGTCAGGTGTTGGGATTCGCCAGCCGCTCGACGTCCGGCAGCGGCCAGCAGCGCTGGTTGCCGTAGATTCCGCCACCCTTCGGGTAGTCAACACCAGCGGCCGGCACCTGCGGCAGGTTCAGCCGGTTCATGTCGAACCACCGATTGCCCTGCAGGAATAGTTCACGGCGACGCGCCTCGACCAGTGTCGCGGCGAAGGCCGCCGTTTCTCCAGCCGAAAGCGGTGGCAGTTGCACACCGGCGCGTGCACGAAGTGCGTTGAGGATGCCCACGCCCTCGCCGGCACCGCGAACCTCCGCCAGGATCAGCTTCGCTTCCACGCCACTGGCAATCGGCGTGGGCGCAGTGAGCGAGGGATACTTGTTCTGCGTGAACAACGCGTTCGCCTGATCCGGTGTGAGCCGCCCGCCATCGCTCACCGAAACGCGCGGATCAGCCAAGCTTCCCACCGTCAGGGCTCGATACGCGGGCGCCACTGTCACCGCGAAGCCCTGGTTGTTCTGTGCAAAGATGCGATTGTTGCGAGTGCCCGCGTTGAGATCGTGCGTGGCATTGAACACGAAGGCCTGCGGAACACTCGCTGCATCTTCGGCCGCGCCGGCTGCCTTGCCGGCCCCCAGCCGCGCACGTGCACGGCCGACGCGCGCCAGATTCACGAGGTCGGG
>JBGTFN010000233.1:0-4595 GCA_041747275.1 Gemmatimonadaceae bacterium
CGGCGGGACGGCGCCGCGCGCCGGCACTGCGTAACCGGCGACCGCTGCATCCACAATTCGCAGCCGATCGAGTGCGAGCGACACCGCCCGGCGCACGCGCGCGTCATCGAACGGAGCTCGCGACGTGTTGAATGCGAGCATCGTGGAGAACAGGACCGGCGGCGACTCCAACACCAGCAGCGGATCTCGTGATACAAGGTGCGCCATTGCGGGCGAGACACCGGCCACGTCGAGGTCGCCGCTGACGAGGCCCGCAAATTTTGTCGCGGGTTCATCGACGACGGCAATGATCACCTCGCGCGCGGCGGGCGGGCCGCCAAGTGCATCAGGGAATGATTCATTGCGTGCGAACCGCCACCGCTGACCCGCGTCCCGCGAGACAAAAATGAATGGACCATTGCCTACCGGTGACGTCGAGAATGCATGCTGGCGCCATTGCTCGCGTGGCACGTTGCCAAGCACGTGCGCAGGAATGGGCGGCAGCTCCGCGAACACGAGCGGCAACGATGGCTGTTGCGCGTCGAACACGAACTGCACCACGGAATCGTCGATCGCGCGGATATCACGTACCGCTGCGAGATCACCCGCACGCGGACTACCGGTCGCAGGATCGCGCGCTGCCTCAAATGTGAGCACCACATCCCGCGAAGTGGTCGGCACGTCGTCGTGCCAGCGAACGTCGTCGCGAAGCGTGAAGGTCAATTCGGTGCGCGAGTCGTTCCACTCCCAACGTCGCGCGAGCCAGGGCTGCGGTTCGAGCGCGGCGTCGAGTGTGACGAGCGGCATGAACAGCATATGCCGCTGCATCTGGCGCGACATGGTATGCACCGTCACCACGGGGTTGGCGGACTCCAGGTCACTGCCCGATGCGAGCACTATGACATCGGTCGGCCGCGGCGAGCCGCCGCACGCCATCAGCGCGAACGTCAGCAGAGTGCACGCCGCCTGGACGAACACGGGCCGCGAGAACGCCCGTAGCAACGGTGCGGACCCGATTCCTGATGCGGTGGTTGACCTGAGCCGTTCTGCGCGCATCATCCCGTCGTGCGACGTCCTCTGCTTCGATTATTGGATAGCGTGGTGCTGCTGTGGCTGGTAGCCACCCTCACCTTTCTCCTGGTGCGCCTTGCACCCGGCGACCCCACGACGCTGCTCGTCTCGCCGACAGCCACTGCTGACGAGATCGCGAGGCAACGTGAGGCATTCGGACTGGGCGGTTCGCTGCCCACGCAATATGGTCGCTGGCTCGGCGCAACGCTGCAGGGCGACTTCGGCACCAGTCTCGCGCGTTCGCAGCCGGTGCTGACAGTGATTGCCGAGGCGCTGCCCTATTCGATGTTCCTCGGCGGTGTTTCGCTCACAGGCAGCGTGCTGTTCGGCGTATTGATCGGCGCGTGGCAGGCACGCAGGGCGGGTTCGCGCTCCGACACGATGGCCACGGTCATCACCACCGCACTCTTCGCCGCGCCGCACTTCTGGCTTGCGCTCGGATTCATCGTGCTGGCGACCAGCGGTGCCGCGGTGCTCGGGTTACCCGCCTGGGCGCGCCTTCCGGTATTCGGCGTACGCACGCCCGCTGCCGATCTCGCCGGCTGGGCGGGCGTCACTGACATCGCCAGGCATAGCGTATTGCCCCTGCTGGTGCTCACGCTCACTGGTGCAGCCGGAATCGCTCGCTATGCCCGGGGTTCGCTGTCGAGCGCGTGGACCGCACCTCACGTGACCACTGCGGTAGCGCGCGGAATACCTCCGGGTCTCGTGCAACGTCGCTACGTAATGCGAAACGCTGCCGCTCCGATCGTGGTGCTCGTGGGACTTGCATTTCCGGGTATCGTCGCCGGATCGGTGTTCGTGGAGCAGGTCTTCGCGTGGCCGGGTCTTGGACGCACCATGCTCGGCGCGATCGCCGCGCGAGACTACCCGCTCGTGCTCGGTCTCACGGTGCTGTACGCCGCGGTTGTCATCCTCTCCAACCTCGCGGCCGATCTTGTGGTGCAGCGCCTCGACCCACGGCGCGGCGACACATGACCGCGCCGCTCGCCGAGATGCCCGTGTCCACGCCTGTGGCGAACAAGACCGAGAAGTTCAACACGCGCCGCACTGACCGTCGACTTCTCTGGGGCGTGGGCACACTGGGATTCATGACGATTGCGGCATTCATTGGCCCCGCACTCGCACCCGGAGATCCGGTCGCAATCGGGGACGTGATGGGCACACGATTGCTTCCACCGCTCGCGCGCAGTGGAGTCGGCGGTTGGCATCTGCTTGGCACCGATGCGTTCGGGCGCGATGTGCTGGGCCGACTTCTGATCGCCGCACGGCTTTCGCTCGGCGTCGGCGTTGCAGGATCACTGCTCGCTGCAGGCCTCGGTGTGGCGATCGGTGCAACGGGCGCGTGGCTTGGCGGGATCACCGATCGGCTCCTGCTCGCCGTGGGCGATACATTGCTGGCCGTGCCGAGGCTGGTGTTGCTGCTGGTCATCGCCGCGCTGTGGGGTCCCGGTCTTCCCACGGTGGTCACTGTGCTCGCACTCACGGGCTGGATGGGCGTGGCGCGACTTGTGCGCGCCGAAGTGCTGGGCGTGCGCGCGTTGCCCTACGTGGAAGCGGCGCGCGCGTTGGGAGTCGCACCGTGGCGCTTGTTGCTCCGTCATGTGCTGCCGAACGCGCTCGGCGCGGCGACGGTCGCCGTCACACTCGGCGTGGGCAGTGCGATATTACTCGAGAGCGGCCTTTCGTTTCTGGGACTCGGTATCCAACCGCCCTCGCCGAGTTGGGGAAACATGATATCGGGCGGCCGTGAATGGCTGCTCACGGCGCCGTGGATTGCGCTCTCACCGGGCATCGCGCTTGTGATTACCGTCGTCGCCTGCACGCTCAT
The DNA here is from genome assembly GCA_041747275.1 of Gemmatimonadaceae bacterium. Classification (GTDB taxonomy): domain Bacteria; phylum Gemmatimonadota; class Gemmatimonadetes; order Gemmatimonadales; family Gemmatimonadaceae; genus JAABRT01. The sequence continues at coordinate 2,882 of JBGTFN010000233.1, forward strand.
CGGAGACGCCAGCGGGAAGCGCGAGCAACGAACGGATTTCGCGCGGTTCAAGTAGCGTACTCACGTCCCGCTTGCCGTCCTGCATCGGACTTTCGTCAAGACGCACCGAGGTGAGCGCGACATTCGCGTTCGGCATGATCCACTCGGCGGTCCTCGGCACATCGTGCAGGTTCACCGCACGCAGCACCAGGCCCGTTCCCTGCTCCGCCGGTTTTACCGCCGATGCAACAACTCCGTGTTCAGCGTTCAGCGTCACACCCTCCACGAGATCCGGCGCGTCCCTGGGCGCATCACGCCACGTGTGCGCGACCAGCGGAAGCAGCACGTCGTCGGCCAACCGGCTCGCGCTCGCCGGATCGAACAAACCATGTGGAGCGATCGCAAGACGTGCACGCACTCGGCCCGGGCCCTGTGCGCCCGGAACTGCAGCAGGCCAGCCAGCGTGACCGGGACGTTCAGGCAGCGAGGCGCGTGACAGTTCCCCGGTCGCTCGCACCAGGGTGACCGCAACACGCGCATCGGGCAGTGCCTCATACTCGGCCAATCCGTCGGAGACGATCGTGGTACCGTGGTCACCGCCATCGGCCGAGACCCACCGATGAAGCGGCGCAGCGTGTACGACCTGTTCGTGCGTCTGGTCAATCGTTGTGCCATCAAGCGGCTCGCGCACAACAGGTCCGAACGCGGCATCTGCAATGATGCGAGGTGATCCGATGCCCGTCGCCAATGACACGCGCAACCGATGGTCGTGCGCGCGGTCGTATCCCCTCACGTCGAGGCGCACATGCGCAGCGTCCGCGTCGAGCACATACTGCACGACAACCCGAATGGTGCGCGGGCTGGCCGCAGCGGCTCTCGTGCGTCTTCCCCCGCGTTCATTCGCCGCGGAGCTCGATTCCACCGTGATCCCGTAGCTCACGGCGACGATCGCACGCAGCGGGCCCGTTGCGAAGACTCGTACTCGACCCGGACGAAGCGCGACGATGTCGCCGCGTGGCGCGCTTGTGTACGTGTCGCCATGGTCCGCCTGGCATGTGACGCGCACGAGATCACTGATCGTACGTCCCCGAGCGAGATCACGCAGCACGACGTCGCCCGCTGAGACTTCAAGTTCGAGATGTTCGTTGCGCAGGCTGACGGCGCTTCCCGTGCGAGAGAGCTGAAGCATCGGCGCGGTTGCGCGCGAATCGTTGCTCTCGCGCAGCGGAATCGTGCGCAGCGCGAACCCTCCCAGTGAAAGTGTCGGTGGAATCCAGAGCAGTGCACGCGTGCGTTCCACGAGGTCATTGTCCGGATAGTGCTGCGGAGACTCGCGGCGCTTGTATGCACGCCGACGCCCAAGCGTCTGTGTGACCATGCCGGGCACACACAACGTACCCGTGTCTTCGCCTGCTCCTGTCCACGCACTCGCGTCCTCGGCCGCGCTTGTCATCGCCCCTGACCCCGGCCCCACCGCTGCATCCGCCAGAGTCCTCACGATCTCCACTTCGGCCACGCCGAATCGCACACGTGCGGTGCGATTGCGAAGCACGAGGCGCGGGTGCCACACGTCACGCGAGACGCTGCGCGCAGCAACCGGATCACGGCCGAGCAGCACGTCGATGGCCGCTTCGCGCAATCCGCACGCTTCGCTTCGCACCACTTCGAGCCGATGATCGAGTGCGCGCGCGACAGCGTCTATCGAACAGCCGCACAAGGTGTCGTGCGGCAACGT
>JBGTFN010000234.1:0-1818 GCA_041747275.1 Gemmatimonadaceae bacterium
GCGCACCCGTGGTCGGAGACGGCGCACGACTTCATGGGTGCCGACGGCAGCCCGAATCGACGATGCGCCGGTCGAGCTGCAGCGCCGACTCGCCGCGCGGCTGCCGTGGGTGACCGCTGTGGTCGAGAGGCCATGGAAACAGTCGGTTGAGGAGGCACTTCACGAGCATGCGGAGATCACCGGCACGCCGAGCGAGAAAGTCCCCGCACGTACCACCGTCTTGACGTGGGTGAAGCACTACACGGAGCATGGACAGGTCGGCTTGCTGGATCGCGTGCGAGAAGACGCAGACGATCTGCGCACGCTTGCTCGCATGCCGCGAACACTCGGCATGAATCGCGAGGCGCTGAACGAAATTATCGAGGCGGTCGTGGTCGGTGCCAAAGGCTCGACGTCTGACGTAATGGCGCACCTTGAGACGCTGCTGCGGCGGGCGCGCGGGCGAAAGCAGACGCGACTCACCTACCCAACGGTCTGGCGCTGGGTCAATGAGTGGCGACGCGCGCATGGGCATCTGGTTCACATGGCGCACGAAGGCCGCGGCGCATTCGCGGATGATCTCACGCTGCACTTGGGCGGAGGCGTGATCGGGGCTGGGGCCTACCATTCTATTGACACGTCTCCGGCCGATGAGTGGGTGCGCATGCCACATCCGGGAAAAGGCTGGGTTGCCGTGCGTCCCAGCGTCACGCGGATGATCGATGTGGGGTCACGTGCGGTCCTCACCTTTGAGATCTGTGTCGGAGCGGTGAACGCGAATACGGTGCTGGGCATCCTCCGCCGGGCATACGTTCCCGGCGAGAACTGGAGTGGCCTTCACACGGTGTCGAAGCCGCAGCGCATGTGGCTCGACAAGGGCGGTGAGCACCAGGGTGCGTTGAAGGCGGGCCTCGATAAGGCGGGTTTGCCAACGGACAGCCCGGTGACACAAGTCGAACAACGGGCTCACATCGAGCGTCTGCACAAGACTCTGAATGGCGACGTCTCGAAGGGGCAGCTTGGGCGGACATGGACGGCAACCCCAGTCAGTGCGTTCGATGCCCCAGAGATGAGTCGGCGCGACGATCTGCGCACGAAACGCAGTCGCGTCCGGGAAGAGCGAAAAATCGAACGGAACATCATGCTCCTGCGGACTCTCGAAGAGTACGTCGAGGCCACACGCCTGGTGTGTATCGCGTACAACGTCCGACCGCACCGGGGCATCCTGCGCGACATCCGCGCCGAGCAGGATGCCGCACGAATCGCGTCATAGCACCTCACTGACACTTCATCGCGCATGTCACCTCGACCCGCAACTTCTCCCAAAAGCGAAAACGCCATGCGCCGTGCAAAAGGCGCGGCGGGGACACCGCATCTCCGGCTGCATGAGAGCGAGCCTCGCACGTCGCCGCTGCACCGGCTGCGCCCCGTACTCGAGGCGTTCGACGCTACCGCGGCGCCGTCGCGGGAGCGGTGGCTCGCGGTGCACGAGAAAGAACCGGTCGTGGGCAAAGACGGCGTTGAGTTCGCAGGGCGCCTGTGGTGGCACGAGGATCTCCGTCCTCTCGTCGCGCTGCCTCCTGCCTCAAAGGGAAAGCGTCCGCGGCTTCGACTGTTATATGACGAGGCGGCGAGGAGTCGTGAAATGCTGAATGACGTGACGGTGCACGTGATCGACTCGCTGGGCCGCGTGTCCCAGCGCGTCCAGTGCGCGCTCCGGAGCCAGGCGCAATCTGCGGCTGACCGAGAGCGCGCGCGAAGGGCGCAGCGCTCATTCGAAAGCGACATGGCCGAGCGGCGCGCTAGAGCGGAACGCGCGGCGGCTGGGACGGTCGGTGG
>JBGTFN010000235.1:0-3647 GCA_041747275.1 Gemmatimonadaceae bacterium
CTCGGCGGCGTCGCCGCAGCCGATCGACGCCGCGCAGGCAACAAGCAGCAGGAGCGTCTTACACCACGACATACGCCTCCATCGCAAAATACTCGGCCAGACCCAGCCGATCGAGCAGCGCCGCGGTCTCCTTGTTGCGCGCGTCCACACGCTGCCAGAACTCGCGGTCGTCCTGTCCGGGAAACGGCGCCGAGTCCTTCTGCGACTGATGCTTGAAGATTGCCTGGATCTTGAGGCGAAGTTCATCCTGTGAAATCGGCACCAGCCACGTTGCCTCGGTGACGGGCCACTCCTGCCACGCACCGCGATACAGCCACACGTCCGGACGCACGAACGACGCTTCGTCAATCGTGAGTTCTTCGAGCGCGCGCTCGACCGCCTCCTTGCACATGCGATGAGTTCCGTGCGGGTCGGACAGGTCACCGGCGACGAAGATCAGGTCTGGTCGTTCATCGAGCAACAGCTTCTTCACGATTTCCACGTCGGCGGAGCCGATCGGATCCTTTCGCACCTTGCCCGTCTGGTAAAAGGGCAGGTCGAGGAAACGCGCGGCATCGGCGGACATGCCGAGTGTTTCGATGCCGGAAACTGCTTCGGCTTCTCGCATCACACGCTTGATGTCCTGGACTTCCTCGCTGTCCACGTCGCCAGCCTTCTTGCTGGCGAGAAACTGCAGCACGCGCTCGCGCATCTCGGAAATGGACGCGACATCAAGGTTACGATCGCGGGCGAGTCGCACAAGAAAATCCACGTGACGACGCACATCATGATCGAACACGGCGATGTTGCCGCTCGTCATGTACGCCACCGTGATGCGATTCTCGTTCAGCACAAGCTTGCGCAGGATGCCGCCCATCGAAATGACGTCGTCGTCCGGATGCGGCGAGAAGCAGATGATGCGCTTTTTCACCGGCAGCTTGGAGCGGCCGCGAATGCGCGATCCCAGCCGGTTGAAGATCAGGCCATTCACATCACCGGCGCTTCCATGCTGCGCCAGCAGCGACGACAGGTGATACTCGGCATAGTCGCGCTCGGTGAGCTTGAGAATCGCCTTGCCGGTTGTGCGCGAGAGCCAGACTACTGCGTTGAGCGTGAGTTCGTCGGTCCACTGCACTTCGTCGAGCAACCATGGCGTCGCAACGCGCGTCAGCTCCGCCGCAGCAGCGGCGTCCACGTAGAATGTCGTGCCCGGATGACGCTGCAGGAACGTCGCCGCGACATCAACCGCGATCTCCCCCTCGACGGAACGCTTGACGATTCCGGACTTGTGCTCGCCGGTGGCAAGCAGCGCGATCTCACGCGCACCGAGGATCGTGGCCACTCCCATCGTGATCGCTTCCTTGGGCACATGCTCTTCACCGAAGAAGTCGGCGGCAGCGTCACGCCTCGTCACCATGTCGAGCGCGATCACACGCGTACGGCTCTCGGCACCCGAGCCGGGTTCGTTGAAGCCGATATGCCCCGTCTTGCCGATGCCAAGCAGCTGAAAGTCGATGCCGCCAGCCTCCGCTATCGCAATTTCGTAGTCGCGCACATGCGCATCCAGCGTGTCGCGCGACACTTCACCGGACGGGATATGCACGTTCTCCGGCTTGATGTCGATGTGGGCGAACAAGTTCTCCCACATGTACCGGTGATACGAATGCACGCTGTCGCGCGGCATCGGGTAGTACTCGTCGAGATTGAACGTCGTCACATGCTGAAAAGAGAGGCCCTCCTCCTTGTGCATGCGAATCAGCTCACGGTACACGCCGATGGGCGTGGAGCCGGTGGCCAGTCCCAGCACGCAAGGACGTTGTTCACCCGCGCGCTGGCGCACGAGTTCGGCAATGCGCGCCGCCACGAGTCGCGCGATGTCGTCGTGGTCAGGGACGACGACCACGGGAATGCGTTCACGGGCGGTGGTGTATTCGGAGATGGTCACGGATCAGCGGGGGAGTGCAGGGGCAAAGGGCAGCACATCGCGGCCGTCAGCGAAGGCCGAACATGTAGCTGTTGAGGTACTGAATGGTGGATTCCTGCTCGGAGACGCGAAAGGCCAGAATGTCACCGATGGTTATCACACCGTACACGGTATTTTCGTCCGACACCGGCAGATGCCGAATTCGGCGATTTGTCATGATCGCACTGCATTCCTCGAGGCTGGTCTCGGGAAGGCACGTCACCACCTCGGAGGTCTGAACCTCGCCGACCGGTGTCCCATCGGGATCCTTTCCGGCCACGATGACCCGTCGCAAGATATCGCGTTCCGTGAACACACCGAGCAATTGCTTCATTTCATCGACCACGAGCAGGCCGCCAACGCCCCGTTCGTTCATCAGGGCCGCCGCGGCCCGCACGGTCATGGTGGGGGCACACGAGACTACTGCGGTGCCCTTGCGGGCGAGGATGTCGTGAACTGTTGGCATTGACGTGGCTCCAGGGGAGGGAGGGGCGGTAGCGGGAGTCGCGTTACCGCGTGAGGCCGTACACGATGTAGTTCGTGGCAAACTTGTAGGCATCGTTGGACAGGTTGACGGGATACCAACCCTCGCCGGACCACTCCATGTAATCGCCGATATCGTTGTTGTAGTTGATGATGACCATCAACCGGCGCGAGGGATCGTTGTCCTCGAAGATGCCGTGAAACTGCGCGCGCGCGTCCGGCGTGCCGGGGTGATGCATCCCGTCGAGCGATTCGATGGAGAAGAACGAGTGAAAGATGGGATGCTCGACCGTGAGCGGCATGATCTGCGCTTCCGGCAGCACCCGCTTGATGGCTGCCTCGAACGGACCCCACTGGTTGTACAGGAAGTCGTCGACGATCAGGAATCCGCCCTTGAGCAGCCAGCGCCGAAGCCCGTCCACCTGCGCCGGCTCGGGATACCAGAAGCCGGGCTCCGACAAATACGCGACGGAATATTTGAACAGGTCCGGGTCGTCCATGTCGAACACATTGCTCTCGCGCACATGCGGCCGCACGGTGGACAGATCATGCAGGATGGTCATGAAGTTGCGCTCCATCGCCGGATAGTCGTACGACCAGCCGGGATGCCCATCGTAGCGCAGCCGCACGAATGTGTAGCGCCCGTCGTAGGCCGCATTCGGCTCGACCCAGGGGCGTCTTCGCTGCGAACCGGCATGCGCCGCGGTCAACACAAGCGCGAGCACGACCGCAATCGACATCACCACAACGCGCCGGCGAGAACGCACGAAGACGGCGAGCTGAGCCGCGACTGTATTCGATCGCTCGGCCATTGGCGGGGTCCGCAATTGGGAGAGACAGCGGAGGTGGAGTGCGAGGTGGGATGAGAAGCATGGACGGCGCCCGCACGGTCGTCAATGTTGCGGGGCGCGCTCAGCTGCCGAGCAGGCGAGTGGCCATACTCGCCCCGACGCACCATGCCACGACCCAGAGCGGGGAACGGCGAGTCAGGAGCAGGAAAACAGTCGCCACCGCAGCGATCAGGACATCCGTCCGTGTCTCGACCGCCGTCTTCAGCACTGGATCGTACAGTGCTGCGGCCAGCAGCCCCACCACCGCCGCGTTGATGCCGGCCAGCACGCGTGGCGCGGCAGCGAAGCGCGCGACCTGGCCCCAGAGTGGCAGCATCGATGCCATCAGCAGAAAACCGGGCAGGAAAATCGCGAGCAGCGCAACCGCGGCG